>JANLPM010000176.1:0-10691 GCA_031367265.1 Actinomycetes bacterium | reverse complement strand
AGTCGAAATGAGAGTGCAAAAATCGCGCTCTGCAAAGAGGTTTTCGCTGGTCTTGACAGTGCAGTAGCTTTCACCCTCTTATCAACAATGGTGAGTCTAAGGTGGTCCTCTCCAAGAGATTTAGGCGATGTCCTTGAAATTCTTGGAGTAGAGGCCCAAAGCGTTGCCGTTGAAAAAGATTCAGCGTTAGATCAACTCGAATCTGAGCTCTTTGCCTTTGCCCAGATCGTCGCGAAGAGCCCTGAACTGCGAGCTGTCTTTGCGATCCGAACACAGTCTGAGGTTAAGAAAAGTGGGTTAGTGTCGTCCCTCCTGTCGGGGAAGACACTTCAAGCATCGATCGATTTAATCTCATTCTTAGTAGATCATCCACGCGGCCGAAACTTAGAAAATGGCCTAGAAGTTTTTGCCGATGCAATTTCTGCTAGAAAAGCTAGAGCTATAGCTCACGTTGTTTCTGCCAACCCACTTACACATGAGCAGTCGGTCCGTTTAACAAAAACATTGACGAAGATGATGAACCATGAAATTCGAGTTAATGTAAGTGTTGATAAGGATGTCCTGGGTGGACTTTCAATTCGCATTGCAGATGAACTTATCGATGGAACTTTACTTGCTCGATTAGCCCAAGCAGATCGCCTGCTTTCAGGCAAGAGCGCTTAAGAATTACTTAGAGAATAATAAGGAAAAGGGAGAAAAAAATGGCGGAACTTACCATCCGGCCCGAAGAGATCCGGGATGCCTTGGCGACATTCGTTAAGTCTTACGATCCAGGCAGCGCTACGCGTGACGAGGTTGGAACAGTCAGCCAAGCCGGCGATGGAATTGCGCGCGTCGAAGGTCTTCCGTCGACAATGGCCAACGAACTTCTTACATTCGAGAATGGAACTTTAGGTCTTGCACTCAACTTAGACGTGCGTGAAATTGGTGTGGTTATTCTTGGTGATACCACTGGAATCGAAGAAGGCAGCTCGGTTCGACGTACCGGAGAGATTCTCTCCGTACCAGTTGGCGATGCTTTCCTAGGCCGGGTAGTTGATCCACTCGGCCGTCCAATCGATGGCAAGGGAGAGATTAAAGCCGATGGCCGTCGCGCGCTGGAACTACAGGCGCCTTCGGTAGTTCAGCGTCAACCCGTTAAAGAGCCACTGGCAACGGGTATTAAAGCTATCGATGCTATGACAGCTATTGGTCGCGGACAGCGCCAACTCATTATCGGTGATCGCCAGACTGGAAAGACTGCAGTTGCAGTAGATACGATTATTAATCAAAAGGAAAATTGGAAAACTGGAGATCCGAAGAAGCAAGTTAAATGTATCTATGTTGCTATCGGACAAAAAGGTACAACAATCGCATCGCTAAAAGCAACACTTGAAGAGGCTGGCGCGATGGAGTACACAACTATTGTTGCCTCCCCGGCCTCTGACCCAGCGGGCTTTAAATATTTAGCGCCCTATACGGGTTCATCCATTGGGCAGCATTGGATGTACAAAGGTGAGCACGTCCTCATTGTCTTTGATGATCTTTCAAAGCAGGCTGAGGCATATCGTTCAGTTTCACTTTTGCTACGCCGGCCACCAGGCCGAGAGGCTTACCCTGGAGATGTTTTCTATTTACACTCTCGCCTATTAGAACGTTGCGCAAAATTATCTGATGAACTCGGTGGCGGTTCAATGACTGGATTACCAATTATTGAAACTAAGGGAAATGACGTTTCAGCATTTATCCCAACAAATGTTATTTCCATTACTGATGGGCAGTGCTTCCTAGAAACAGATTTATTTAACGCCGGTGTTCGCCCAGCAATCAACGTAGGTGTATCGGTTTCTCGTGTTGGTGGTTCAGCTCAGACTAAGGCGATGAAAAAGATTGCCGGACGTTTGCGTCTTGACCTTGCACAGTTCCGTGAGCTCGAAGCCTTCGCCGCATTTGGTTCTGATCTAGATGCTGCATCAAAGGCTCAACTTGAGCGCGGAGCACGCATGGTTGAACTTCTCAAGCAAGGTCAGTATTCGCCTTACTCACTAGAGCGACAAATTGTTTCTATCTGGGCCGGAACATCAGGTGCTTTAGATGATGTTGCTGTCGCCGATATCCGTCGCTTTGAATCTGAACTTCTTGACTATATTGGCCGCGAACGCAGCGTAATCTTTGATGTGATCTCCGAAACTAAGCAGCTAGAAGATGACACTATTGCTTCAATGGTGGAGGCCGTAGCAGCCTTTAAGACGCGCTTCGTTCCAACTATTGCACCGATAGTTAAAGACGCTCCGGTTGAAGCACTTACTGGCGAAGGCTCAGAGCAGATTACCAAGCATGTACCACCTCCGGCGGTGAAGAAGTAAATCATGGGTGCCCAACTCCGTATTTATCGCAGACGCATGCGATCCGTTAAAGCGACTAAAAAGATTACGAAAGCCATGGAGTTAATCTCGGCTTCTCGTATCGTAAAAGCGCAGCAACGGGTTACCGCGTCTACGCCTTATGCGCGTGAGTTAACTCGAGCAGTCTCTGCCGTAGCAACATATTCGTCAACCGTTCACCCCTTAACGACGCCATCTACTAATCCGATTCGTGCAGCGATTTTAATTATTACCGCCGATCGCGGCATGGCCGGGGCATATTCCAATAATGCAATCAAAGAGGGCGAACAACTCGCAGCTGCGTTAAAAAAGCGCGGTTTAGAGTCAACGTCATATCTCGTGGGTCGCAAGGCCGTGAATTATTACCGCTTCCGCAACCGTGCAATTGCAGGTTCGTGGACGGGTTTTTCCGACAACCCAACATATGAAAACGCCAAAGAAGTTGCCGATGCTTTAATGATTGCATTTTTAGCCGATGCGCAAAGTGACTTGGCCGGCGTCGATGAGATACATATAGTTTTCACGGAGTTTGAATCGATGATGACACAAAATGCGCAAGCCAAGCGCATGCTACCTCTGGAAGTGATCGAATCTGATGCACCCGTTCCGACTGGATTACTTCCCATGTATGAATTCGAACCTAGCGGGGAAAAGGTGCTGAACGCACTTCTTCCGCGCTACATAGAGGCTCGAGTATTTAATGCAATGTTGCAATCAGCGGCTTCTGAGCATGCTGCTCGTCGACGCGCAATGAAATCGGCAACTGACAATGCCGATGAACTAATCAAGTCGCTGACGCGGCTTGCGAACGCAGCCCGTCAAGCTGAAATTACCCAAGAGATCAGTGAAATTGTTGGCGGCGCAGACGCGTTAGCCTCAGCTAGTGCAGGGAGTGAATGATGTCGAGCCAGACAAAAAATAATGGTCGAGTAGCGAGAGTAATTGGCCCGGTAGTGGATATTGAATTCCCAGCCGATGCGATGCCAGCAATTTTCAACGCTCTCAAAGCAGATGTAACGATGAGCGGTGAGACGCGTACGTTAACACTAGAAGTCGCTCTGCACATTGGCGATAACTTAGTGCGTGCGATCTCGATGCAACCTACCGATGGAATGGTGCGTGGAACGGCCGTCTCTGATACTGGAGCGCCAATTTCAGTACCCGTCGGTGATGTCACAAAAGGCCACGTATTCAACACACTGGGTGAATCCCTTGATGTTCCAACTTCATCTCTTGATATTAAAGAGCGTTGGCCGATTCACCGTAATGCACCGTCTTTTGACCAGTTAGAGTCCAAAACAGAGATGTTTGAGACTGGCATTAAAGTTATTGATCTGCTCACTCCTTATGTAAAGGGCGGAAAGATTGGATTATTTGGTGGAGCAGGCGTTGGTAAGACAGTTTTAATTCAAGAGATGATTTATCGTGTTGCAGAGAACTTTGGTGGAGTTTCAGTTTTCGCCGGTGTTGGTGAGCGTACTCGTGAAGGTAATGACTTATTTCTGGAAATGACCGAGACCGGTGTTATTAATAAGACCGCATTAGTCTTTGGTCAAATGGATGAGCCACCTGGCACGCGTCTGCGTGTTGCACTCTCGGCGCTGACAATGGCCGAATACTTCCGCGATGTTCAGAAGCAGGACGTTCTGCTCTTCATCGATAATATCTTCCGATTTACACAAGCGGGCTCTGAAGTATCAACACTGCTTGGCCGTATGCCATCGGCTGTTGGCTATCAACCAACTTTGGCCGATGAAATGGGCCAGTTGCAAGAGCGAATTACATCAACTCGTGGTCACTCGATTACATCAATGCAGGCAATTTATGTTCCTGCCGATGACATTACCGACCCGGCACCGCACACAACATTTGCGCACTTAGATGCAACGACGGTTTTATCTCGCCCTATTTCAGAGCTGGGAATTTATCCTGCAGTGGATCCACTGGATTCGTCTTCACGTATTCTTGATCCCCGCTATATTGGGGAACATCATTTCCGTGTGGCTAACCGAATTAAGCAGATACTGCAACGTTATAAAGATCTTCAAGATATTATTGCAATTCTCGGAATTGACGAGCTCTCAGAAGATGATCGTATTTTAGTTGGCCGGGCACGTCGCATTCAGCGATTCTTGTCACAAAATACTTTCGTTGCTAAAGTTTTTACCGGTCTTGAGGGATCCTTTGTACCAGTAACTGAAACAATCGCCGCATTTGAGGCCCTTGCCGATGGAAAGTACGACCATGTTCCAGAGCAGGCCTTCTTTATGTGTGGCGGACTAGACGATGTTGAACGCAGAGCCGCCGAACTCGCAGCTAGTTTTGGTAAGTAAGTAGAAAATGGTGCTTAACGTTGAATTAGTATCGCCAACGCAACGTGTGTGGTCGGGAGAGGCTACTTCAGTCTCTGCCCGCACCATGGATGGTGACCTCGGAATTCTCACAGGGCATACATCACTCTTTGGTGTACTTGTCGACGGAGTAGTAAGTATTACATCACTAGATGGAAGCACCACTGATTTTAATGTCAGTGGTGGCTTCTTATCAGTTGCTAATAACCGAGTTTCGATACTTACTGAAACCGTAAGTAATTAACTTATTTTAAATGATGCTCGGTTTCGATAACCCGCACTGTCTTAGATTGCCCTCGCATCACAATTGATTGACTAATTGCACCGTAACTTGTGTAGCGGATTCCTTTTATTAACTCTCCATCGGTAATTCCTGTTGCCGCCAAGAAGACATCTTCGGAGTTAATTAAATCTTTAGTATGTAAAACCGCGCCTGATGCCTTGCCATCGATATGGAGTTGACCTTGAATTGCACCCCCTAAACAAATCATCGCGGCGGCAGTGATAACGCCTTCAGGGGTCCCCCCTATTCCCATCAACAAATCAATACCTGTGTTTGGTCGTGCAGTCTCTATCGCTGCGGCGACGTCACCATCTTGAATTAATCGAATGCGCGCACCTGCAGCACGTATCTCTTTTATAAGTTGCTCATGCCGTGGGCGATTTAAAACAACTACAGTGACGTCGCTTAATGCAAGATTCTTTGCCTTGGCAACGGCTCGAATATTTTCAGCGGTACTTGCCCTAATGTCAATAACATCTGCAGCTTGCGGCCCAGTAACAATTTTATTCATATAGAAAGAGGTCTTAGGGTCGTACATCGTGCCGCGAGGGGACAAGGCAATCACAGATATTGCCCCATTCATTCCATTTGCAGTAAGAGATGTTCCATCAATCGGATCAACGGCAACATCACACGAGGGCCCTTCTTGGTTACCAACATGTTCACCGTTATGAAGCATGGGTGCGTTATCTTTTTCCCCCTCACCAATGACAACAACGCCGGCCATGTCAACTGTATTTATCATTTGACGCATCGCCTCAACGGCTGCCTTATCGGCTAAATTCTTTTCTCCGCGCCCTACCCAAGGCGCCGCCGCAATTGCCGCAGTTTCAGTGACACGAATTAATTCAAGAGCTAAGTTGCGATCTGGGATGGGGGGCATTATTCACGGCTCACTTTCGCACCTAAAGAAGTTAACTGCTCGGCAAAGTTAGGATAGCCACGATCAACGTGAAAAGCCTGATCTATCGTGGTTTCCCCTTCACTCACTAACGCGGCTAAAACTAAGCCTGCGCCGGCACGAATATCAGTTGCCTCGACTGGGGCTCCGGAAAGTTCGGGAACACCATCGATCGAGGCGTGGTGGCCATCAACTGAAATACGTGCACCGAGACGAATCAGTTCATTAACAAACATGAAGCGGGATTCAAAGACATTTTCAGTCACCAACGAATGCCCATCGGCGATGGCATTGAGGGCGATAACCATGGGAAGCAGGTCAGTGGGAAAACCTGGGTAGGGAAGAGTAGCAATATCAATTGCCTGTGGCCGTGAAGCCATTCGTACGCGCACACCGTCGGAGGTCGTAGTAACTATTGCGCCGGCACTTGCCAATTTCTCAAGCGGTAACTCCAAATCGTGAGCCCTTGCACCGTGAATCGTAATGTCGCCCTGCGTCATGGCGGCGGCAAATGCCCATGTTCCAGTGATAATCCGATCAGGAATCGTTGCATGCGTCGTAGGGTGGAGTTTTTCCACTCCAGAGATAGTAATGAGCGGAGTTCCTAGTCCTTGGATTATGGCACCCATAGAAATAAGAAACTCGCCGAGATCAACTAAATCAGGTTCGCGCGCGGCGTTGTCGATTGTAGTGATGCCCTTAGCTAAAACCGCAGCAGTCATTATATTTTCAGTCGCACCGACGCTTGGAAAATCTAAGTCGATTGCCGCGCCGATTAGTCCCGTCGGCGCAGTCGCAACGACATATCCATGTTCGATGTGCGCCTGTGCCCCTAAAGTTTCTAAGCCATTTATATGAAAATCCAGCCCCCGCGAGCCAATTGCATCACCACCCGGAAGTGCAACTTCAGCTTTGCCCATTCGAGCAACCAATGGACCTAAAACATTTATTGAAGCCCGCATTTTTCGTACCAGATCGTAGTCTGCGCGGTGGCCAAGTTTTTCGGGAACTTCAATTATTACCGCGTCCTTAATATGAGCAACCTGGCAACCCAAGCGCGTTAATAAATCCGACATGTACTCGACGTCGGCAATATCGGGAACGTTTGTAATTGTCGTTTTTCCAACTGCAAGTAGTGAGGCGGCCATGAGTTTGAGGACTGAGTTTTTTGCTCCAGTTACGGTAACTTCTCCGCGCAATTGGACACCTCCGGTAACGCGGAATCGATCTAGGGATGCCATAGTGGCAGTCTACTTATAGGCTACTGGCATGGTTAATTTAACGCGCATCTACACCAAGACTGGCGATGACGGCACGACATCACTTGGTGACATGAGTCGAACGTCAAAAAATGATCCGCGCCTTGAGGCGTACGCAACGGTCGATGAAGCTAACTCTGCCATTGGTGTTGCGCTTACAAGCGATGGAATAAGTGAAGAAGTACGTACTTTGCTGGTCCGAATTCAAAATGATTTATTTGATGTTGGTGCAGATTTATGTACCCCAGTTGTAGATTCTCCGGCATTTGAACCACTGCGGGTTCAGGAGTCTCAGATTTCATATTTAGAGGGGCAAATAGACAAATTCAATGCAGAACTTGAATCACTTCGCTCATTTGTTTTGCCATCAGGAACCCCCGCAGCAGCGCATTTACATGTAGCGAGAACCGTTGTACGTCGCGCCGAGCGCTGCACGTGGGCTGCAATTCACGCCTTTGGCGGTGGTGTTAACCCAGTGACGGCAAAGTATCTTAATCGCGCTTCAGATTTACTCTTTGTTTTAGCCAGATATTCAAATAAAAAAATTGGTGACCAACTATGGGTGCCAGGAGCTAATCGTTAATTTCCGATTGGGGTATAAACAGTACTTGGAATTTTTTCAGTAGTTTGGTCGTGATGACAGTTGGCCGCAATTGCGGTAACTGAGTGCCGAAGGGCGAGTAGTTCTTGGCTCACTAATAAAACGGTCGTAATTTGTTTTGGAGCGCTTGATTTAATCAAGGTTCGAATAAGGCCAAAAGTTCGCATTGTTTTATCGTCGACTGAAGTTTCTCCTACCAGCTTTCCGGTGACATCCCACCACGTGCACCCGTTTAGCGAGGCAAGCTGGACGGCCCCACAGGAGAATTTTTCGCAAATCCGGACACCATCAACAAGTTGAGCTAATTGCCGACTCAGAATTGCATTACTGGAAGCGTTGCTTATGAGCTCTTTTGCAGTAGGGATTTTTGCAAAAACTTCACCGCTAGATTTAAAACCTGCCGGTGGCCACTTTGGAGAGGGAGAGGGAGAAAGCTTAATTTCATTTTTAGGTTTTCGCTTAGTAACCAACTTCTTTTTAACTACCGGTTTTTTTGTGACTGCCGCCCTCTTTGTACTCGTAGGCGTGGCCTTCTTATACATTACTCCCACTGAATTTGGCGCATTAGTAGCTGAGTCAGCCACTGGTGAAATTAAAGTAGCGAGAATGACAAGTACCAGCAGGCGCTTAATCACGGTCCCACTTAAATTTACGGACTGAAAAAAACACACCAATAATTAACCAAAGTACCAAAATCATAAAAGTTCGACCCGTCTCCCAAGATTTTGCTACCTCTTGTCCTGCAAATGAGTCGGGTAAAAAAACAGATCTCATGCCTTGGGTCAGCCATTTTAGGGGGAAAATCGCGGCAATTTGTTGCATCCAGTATGGCAACTGGGTAAAGATGAAGAAAACACCACTAAAGAACTGCAAAATAATTACGATGGGTGAGACGACAGCCGATGCACCTCTGCCACTTTTTGGCACGATCGAAAATGCTATTCCGAGTGCCGTCGAACAAGCACTTCCTATTAAAACTAGCCAAGCAAATTCAATCCACTTACTTGCATCAGTTGGCATTTTTAATCCAAAGAAAATCACTCCAAATCCTAGGAGCATGAGAATTTGAACCACCATACTGACTGAAACAAGTATTGCTTTACCGATGAAGTAACTAGATGCCGGCATTGGCGTACCGCGGAGTCGTTTGAGCGCACCGAAATCTCGCTCGAGAGGAATAGTAATAGCTAGAGCCTGAAATCCAGTATTTACGAGCCCTGAAGCAATCATTCCTGCCACAAAATACTGCGAAAAAGTTACTCCTGGGGCGATAGTATTTTTAAAGACCGAGCCGAAAATAATAAGAAGAATGACTGGGAAGAAGAGAGTAAAGACAACCGACTCGCGCTGTCGAGCAAATTGGCGGATCTCCAAACCACCACGACGAAAACCTAGAGATAGCGCACTAGGAATTTTATTCATGAACTCTGCTAATCATCGTCAAATAAATATCTTCTAAGGATGGGCGGGTTACAGTCAACTCTGGAATTTCACCAGCAAAGCTTGCAGTAAGTTGGTTAACGAATGCCGTCGGATTATTTGTAGCTTCGGAATTGAATTTTTCTCCTTCACGCCATGAAACTACTGCTTGAGCAGTAGACCGGCCTCCGAGATCTGCAGGTGTAGAGATTTCGAGAATTTGACCGGCGCTAATTACTCCAACTCGGTCGGCAAGGGCTTCAGCCTCATCTAAGTAGTGCGTAGTTAAAAGAATAGTTGTGCCATTTCCCCTCAGTTTCTTGATAAGTTCCCAGAAGCTTCGGCGCGCTTGCGGATCAAAGCCCGTAGTCGGCTCATCGAGAAATAGGAGTTCTGGATTTCCGATAATGCCAAGTGCTACATCCAACCTTCTACGCTGGCCTCCCGAAAGTTTTCGAATAAGTGAGCGGGTTTTTTCCTCTAAGCCAACGGCTTCAATTACTTCTTCAACCGAACGGGGGTTTGAGTAATAACCCCTGAAGTGTTCTATCGTCTCATTTACCGTTAAATCACCTGAATCTGACGTGGATTGCAGGACAATTCCAATCCGATTTCGCCACTCCCGGGCTTGTTGGCCGCCTCCCTGCGGGTCAAAGCCTAAGACTTTGACGCTTCCACTGTCGCGGGTTCGAAAGCCTTCGAGAATTTCTACGGCAGTGGTCTTTCCAGCCCCATTTGGACCAAGCAGGGCAAATATTTCTCCGGTAGCAATATTTAAATCGATTCCACGAACGGCATGAACGTCACCATAGCTTTTCCTCAAGCCGCAGACTTCAATAGCGTTCATGTGGCGATACTACTATGCGAAAATAACTCTATGAGTCCGCGTAGAAACTACCCCAAAAATAAGCGGCCAAGCTCGGATGATCGTGAAATTCCCACGTCAAATCAAAGCTTTGAAGAACATCTTGAAGGTCTATACACGGTTCGAAAATTAAGCGGCTCTGGATCTAATAAACCATATCGATGTCCGGGGTGTGATCAGATGATTCCAATGGCAACGCCGCATATTGTTGCGTGGCTAGAAGATGAAGAAGAGAATCGTCGCCACTGGCATAACGCTTGCTGGTCTAAAAAAGATAAGCGCCGACCAAACACTGAACGTACGCGTAATGCGCCGCGCTATTAACCGAGACGACCTTTTAATAATTTAGTTAATTTGATTACTAATGTATCGTCTTGGCGGCGGCGGCTAAAACTTAAAAAATGTAGGGGAAGATTAAAGCGCGTGCGAACAACGGTTCGTGCAAAAGTATATTCCAACATACCCTCCGGACCATGAACTCGGCCTGATCCGCTATCTTTTACGCCACCAAAAGGTACTGACGCGATCGCAGCAAAAGCAAAAGTTGAATTAATCGCTAGCTCGAACGGCGGATGGCCGAACCAGGAGGTTCCGGGTCGGATGCGGTCGGCGTCGGCCACGGTGCAGACGCCGAGCAGCACGCTATCGG
>JANLPM010000172.1:0-2901 GCA_031367265.1 Actinomycetes bacterium | reverse complement strand
GCTGCGGGAGATTTCAGTGTTCGAGCTGTGGTTTTAACTAGTGAGGGGGATCACTTCACCGCCGGCAATGACATTCTGGATTTTATGGACAACCCACCTACGGCAGATTCCAGTGATGTCGCGATTTTTCTGGCATCACTTTTGAATTTTCCTAAGCCTTTAATTGCTGCAGTAAAAGGAAATGCGGTTGGGGTCGGAACAACGATGCTCTTGCACTGCGATGTCGTCGTGGCATCACCGAGCGCGAATTTTTCCATGCCTTTTGCCTCGTTAGGTTTAGTTCCAGAGGCGGGTTCGACTTTTCTCTTTCCAGCTTTAGTTGGTTACCAAAGAGCGGCCAAAATATTCATGACGGGTGAATCCTTTGGTGCCAGCGCGGCCCTTGAAATGGGATTGATTGCGCAAATTAATATTGATGCTCTGGCAGGTGCGCAGGTTTTAGCGGAAAAAATAGCTGAACAACCACCACAAGCGATTATCAATACGAAAGCGCTATTGAAGGCGCGCAACCACGATTCAGTTGCCGCAGTAATGAAAGCTGAGTTTGAAATCTTCTCACTCGCGCTGCAATCAGATGAGGCCACGGAGGCCTTTACGAAATTTATGGCTAAGAAAGCTTCATCATGACACTTGCTGGCAAAAGAATATTCATTACTGGGGGATCGCGCGGAATCGGTTTAGCAATCGCGCTTCGTGCCGCCGCCGATGGTGCGTCGATTGCAATCGCGGCAAAAACTGCCGAACCTAATCCAAAACTTCCCGGAACAATTTATACGGCAGCCGAGGAGATTAAAGCAGCCGGTGGCGTGGCACTACCTATTCAATGTGATCTTCGCGATGAAAGTGCGATTGAAAAGGCAGTAAAATTGGCGGCCGAAACTTTCGGTGGAATCGACATTCTGGTAAACAATGCGAGTGCAATTAATCTAACTAGGACCGAGGCCACTCCAGCTAAACGCTTTGATCTGATGTTTGATGTTAACGTGCGTGGGACTTTTTTAACCTCCCAGGCCGCCATTCCATATCTTCGTGAATCGGCAAAACAAGGGCGCAACCCTCATATATTAAATCTCTCACCACCGCTCTCGATGAACCCCAAGTGGTTCAAAAACAACGTCGCTTACACCATGGCTAAGTATGGAATGAGCATGTGCGTACTTGGAATGGCCGCAGAGTTCAAACGCGATGGCATTGCAGTCAATGCGCTATGGCCGCGCACAGTGATTGATACCGCCGCGCTGCAGATGATTCCAGGTATCGATGCAACTGCCGGTCGTACTCCGGAGATTCTGGCCGATGCTGCATATATTATTTTTAATCGCACGGCCACTGAATGTACCGGAAACTTCTTTGTCGATGTTGAACTCTTGGCTTCTGAGGGCATTACCGATCTTGAGAAATACTCAGTTACACCAGGAACTAAAGAGTTTCTGCAAGATTTCTTTCTGGATTAAGGGGTTACGTTATTATGCCAATATTTGAATTAGAGCTCAACGGTCCAAATCTGATTGCCGAGTCCGAGCGCTCCGGAAGCCCGCGGAGCCTGTTTTGGCCATGGGCCGGAGCTAATGTTTCGTTGTTAGCACTCTCATACGGTGCATTCTTTTTAGGCTTTGGGATTTCATTCCAACAGGCAACGTATGCGGCAATTATCGGCACCGTTCTTTCATTTCTAGTCGTTGGTATCAGTTCACTAGCTGGAAAAAAATCCAATGCACCGACGATGATTTTGTCTCGCGCAGCCTTTGGGGTTAAGGGAAATATTATTCCCGGAATACTGTCATATTTAATTTTTGTGGGCTGGGAAACGGTTTTAGTTTCATTATCGACGCTGGCAACTGGAACGGTTTTTACTCGGATCGGTCATATTAATCACAATCTTGCTTTGATTATTGGCTTTATTCTCGCGGTTTCACTTGTGGTGCTCGGGGGAGTTCTTGGATTTTCAACGATAATGAAGCTTCAAAAGTGGCTCACACTAATCACCATCCTCATGACCATTGTCTATATTGCGCTTACTATTGATAACGTTAACTGGTCGGCAGTTACTGCTATCAAAGGTGGAAGCAGTCAGGCCTTTATAGGCGCCTTGATCTTTGGAATTACGGGGATTGGTTTAGGGTGGGTGAACTCTGCCGCTGACTATTCGCGCTATCTTCCTCGAAATGCGTCAAGCAAAGGCGTAGTTCTGTGGACCGTAATCGGGGCATCAATTGTTCCAATTATTTTAGTTATTTACGGTTCAGCATTGGCCGGTAGCAGTAAATCTTTAAGCGATGCCATCACCGTGGATCCAATCGGTGCGTTGACAACACTTCTCCCTACGTGGTTTTTAATTCCTTTTGCGTTAGTTGCGGTGCTTGGTTTAGTTGGCGGAGCAATCTTAGATCTTTACTCATCGGGTTTAACGCTCGTATCAATTGGACTACCAGTCAAACGCCATATCGCAGCCTCTTTAGATGCGGCAATTATGTTGGCAGGTACGATTTACTTTGTTTGGATTGCTGACAATTTCTTCTTTCCCTTTCAGGGGTTTTTAATAACACTGGGAGTCCCCGTAGCAGTGTGGTCTGCTATTTTCGTTGCCGATGTCATTATGCGAAAATACCCATACTCAGAGTTAGATCTATTTGACGTTACGGGTCGATATGGCGCCTGGAACAAGCGCTCTATTGCGCTCATGGCGGTTGGAACAATTATTGGCTGGGGTTTTGTTACAAATACATTTGCTCCTTGGCTTTCTTGGCAAGGTTACTTTCTATCTGCTATTGGCGGTAAGCAAGGTCCATGGGCATTTGCCAATGTTGGAGTTATCTTTGCGCTCCTTATCGGTTTCTTTGGCCATGTGCTGTTGTCTCGTAAGAATATTGAAAAACAGGACAAAGTTTAATCTTGCGTTCG
>JANLPM010000163.1:0-2871 GCA_031367265.1 Actinomycetes bacterium | reverse complement strand
CAAAACGAATCTCGAAACCTTCGTCTTCCCATGTATCTGGGCTGACAGTTTCAGTGAGATTTGAAAATCGAAGTTTTCCGGTCTCGGTGATCGCATACACAATGCGCGAGCGCCGAGAATGTGGGTCGACACTGCTTTCGGCGATGAGGCCGCTCTCCATCATTCGACGAAGTTGCGGATAGAGGACGGAAAATGAGAGCGCTCGAAATGGCCCGACCATAGCCCCGATCCGCTTGCGAAGCTCATATCCATGCAGCGGCATCTGAGAAAGCAGACCTAAGAGAGCAAACTCCAAAGAATCACTGCGAGATCGCATTCAGGCTCCTCCTCACGGTAACTATCGGGATTTATATCGATTCGATATATCGGACGTAATCTATTGCGATACTCCACTGGCCGCAACTCCCACGGGTGTGAACCTGACCATAACTTCCAGCGGCAGAGGCGTGGCGTACACGCAAGTAGCTGCTTTTTGCACCGTACGCTCGGTTTTAGCGCCTATCAGAGGTGGTAGGCCATTAGGAATCGGAGGATAGATGTCTCTACTTACATGGAAGCTGCATGGAGATGGAAAGTCGATATCACAAGGCGAAGTCGTATCAACTGACGAGCGCCTGACCTGGCCCCGTACGATCGGTGTGGGTCTTCAACACATCGCAGCGATGTTTGGTGCAACCTTCCTCGTTCCACTCATTACCGGCTTTCCCCCAACGACCACGTTATTTTTCTCAGGTCTTGGAACACTGCTCTTTCTCACCCTGACCCAGAATAAAGTGCCCAGTTACTTAGGCTCTTCATTTGCCTTCTTAGCCCCAATCGCAGCAGCCAAATCCGGCGGTGGAATGTCGGCGGCCCTTGGTGGTGTCGTTGTTACCGGTCTGCTCTTGGCTGGAGTTGGACTCATTGTCCGACAAGCCGGAATCGGTTGGATCAATTGGCTGTTGCCACCGGTCGTAACGGGCACAATTGTTATGGTCATTGGACTTAACTTAGCGGGAGCTGCAAAAAATAACTTTGTCGCAGGACCGCGCATCGGCGTAATTACTTTAGCTTCAATTGCACTCATTGCCGCAACTTCACGTGGTTTTTTGAGCCGCATCAGTATTTTTGCAGGTCTGGTCATTGGTTATCTCTCTGCCTATGCGATGGGCGATGTAAAGACCGAAGCTATCAAAGCCGCAAAATGGTTTGCATTTCCAACATTTACGTCACCAACATTTAATGGAAAAGCAATTGTCTTATTTTTACCAGTCGTGCTCGTTCTCATTGCAGAAAATGTCGGACACGTAAAAGCTGTCTCTGCCATGACCGGTAAGAATTTAGATGGGCAAATGGGAACTGCATTGATGGCCGATGGAATTGCGACAACACTTGCCGGAATCGGTGGAGGTTCAGGCACAACCACCTATGCTGAAAATATCGGCGTGATGGCGGCAACGCGAGTGTATTCAACGGCTGCGTACTGGATCGCAGGCGTTGGTGCGATCGCTCTTTCACTCTCGCCAAAATTTGGCGCGCTCTTGAGTTCGACCCCAGTCGGCGCTCTTGGCGGCGTTGGCGTGGCACTCTTTGGAATGATCGGTGTGCTTGGCGCACGTATTTGGATTGAGGGCAAAGTTGATTTTGCTAACTCAACTAATTTAATAATCGCAGCTTCGGCTCTCATTATTGGAATTTCAGATATGTCGTGGACGCGAGGTGATTACACATTCAACGGAATAATTAATGCAACTCTCGTGGCAATCGTTGGCTACCGAGTACTTCACTCAATCGCTACCTCTCGAGGTAATAGTTAATCTGACTTCCTTGCTAAACTAGCTTTATGGTGATTCCATCGCGGCTTACTGAGTACATCGTGGCCGCGATGGTAATCATTCTGGCACCAGGCCCAAGCGTCTTATTTATTATCGCGCGCGCCATAGCATGGGGGCGCAAGGTTGCAGTTTTTACGGTGGCAGGTAACGTCACTGGTTCATTTGTATTATCGGTCTTTGTCGCACTCGGTCTTGGGCCAATCTTGCAAGGCTCAGACGTGGCTTACACGATAGTTCAGTGGGGCGGCGGGCTCTATCTCATGTATTTAGGCTTCGATGCCATTAAACATAGAGCGCTGCATGCAGCCGCTATGACAAATCAAAGTGAACGAGCACCTGGAATCAGAAAATCAATTCGCGATGGCTTCTGGGTTGGGGCTTTGAATCCAAAGGCGATAGTTTTTTACGCAGCAGTTTTGCCCCAATTCATCGATCGAGATCGTGGCAGCGTTTCTGCACAGTTAATTTTTCTGGGCGCAATCTTTTCAGCTCTTGCCTTTATATCCGATGGTTCATGGGGATTGCTTGCAGGTACTGCCCGCACATGGCTGGCTACTAACCCGAAACGCTTAGAAAAACTGCGATTAACGGGTGGATCAATCATGATTATCTTAGGGATTGCGGTACTGGTCTTAGCAATTGTCAGAGGTTAAGGCCAGACTAGGCTTATGAAAAAACCCAGTAAACCCGCGCGTGAATATATCTCCCCTTCAGATTTAACTTTTGGTTTATCAACGTGCACCCGCTGCCTATGGATTAAATACTGGTACAAACTTAGCGCCCCTTTGCAGATGCCATTAGTTGGCACGCTTTCGAGCCTGCAGGAGGAGCGCTTTCACAACGCGGACATGCCCACAATCCACGCCTCACTGCGCCCAGGCGTTGTTACTAAATGGGGCGAGTTCGTCAAAAGTAAGCCACTCCAGGTTAATGGCATAGATACACGCTGGCGCATCTTAGGAAAATACGATCTCGTTTCAACGAACGTAGATGGCAGTATCGGTCTCATTGATTGTAAAGTCTCGGATAGTAGCCGCGACAGTGGCCAGTTTTATTC
>JANLPM010000165.1:0-4164 GCA_031367265.1 Actinomycetes bacterium | reverse complement strand
TGTATTGTCGCCGTGGAAGCGATGAAAATGCCTGAACTCAGTGCAAGAGTATGGAAAGGCGATGCGAGAGTCGAAATTTCGGTGGGCGATGCAGGTGAGCGAAATATTGCACTGGCCGCTACACGTGGTGAAGGTAAAGCCCGACTCACTGAAGGCAATCAACTCGTGCATCATCTAGTTGACGGCAAAGTTTTAGAGGTGAGCCAAGATTCATTTTGGCAGAGTCACGTCGATGCCCCACGTGTCTTAGTTTCGGCGGTACTTGAATTCGCAGAACTTCGTTCCGGAGATCAAGTTTTGGATCTTTATGGTGGGGTAGGACTTTTTACCGCAGCGATGATTGGGCCCGTCGGAGTCGAAGGAAGCGTTGAATTGATTGAGAGTAGTAAGAGTGCCACGATGGATGCTAAACGGAATTTTGCGGAATATGGAAACGTAAAAGTGGTCAGAGCAAACGTTGCTGACTATTTACAAAAAATTTCTCACGCAGATGTCGTTATCCTCGACCCACCACGAGAAGGCGTCGGTAAGACTGTTGTAGATCAAATTGTAAGATTGGCCCCAAGGGCAGTTGTATATGTTGCATGTGATCCAGCCGCGCTTGCACGTGACACTGCTTACTTCATGCACATGGGTTTTTCACTCGCAAAAATTAGGGCTTTTGATCTCTTTCCAATGACGCACCATATCGAGTGTGTTGCACTGTACCTACCCACTTAGGTATTATTGCCACCTGATAATGTAGCTTTCAAGAGGGGCAAATAATGAGCAAAAACTCTTTTAACGCCAAGAAAAATTTGGAAGTTGCGGATAAGAGTTTTGAAATATTTGATATTACAGTCGTTGACGGGGCAAGTGACTTGCCATTTTCACTTAAGATACTTTTGGAAAATCTATTGCGAACTGAAGATGGTGCAAATATCACAGCCGAACATATCAAGGCTTTAGCTAATTGGAATCCAACAATTGAGCCTGATACTGAAATCCAATTTACTCCAGCGCGTGTGATCATGCAGGATTTTACTGGGGTGCCTTGCATCGTCGATCTCGCCACAATGCGCGAAGCGATAGTTGAGTTAGGCGGAGATGCCTCGAAAGTAAATCCCTTGGCCCCGGCCGAACTTGTTATTGATCACTCAGTAATTGCCGATGTATTTGGAACTAAAGATTCCTTTGAGCAAAATACTGATATTGAATACGGACGCAACCAAGAGCGATACCGGTTTTTACGTTGGGGACAAAGCGCATTCGATGAGTTTAAAGTTGTACCTCCGGGAACTGGGATCGTTCACCAAGTAAATATTGAATACTTAGCGCGGGTTGTCATGACGCGCGAAGTTGACGGGGTTCTGTGCGCATATCCAGATACCCTTGTTGGTACCGATTCACATACAACGATGGTCAACGGACTCGGAGTTTTAGGGTGGGGCGTTGGCGGCATTGAAGCCGAGGCTGCGCTACTAGGGCAGCCAGTATCGATGTTGATCCCACGTGTAGTTGGTTTCAAACTCACGGGTCAACTTCCAGCAGGTACAACGGCTACCGATATGGCCCTGACGATTACCGAGATTTTGCGTAAGGTCGGCGTTGTCGGAAAGTTCGTGGAGTTCTTTGGTCCCGGAGTCATCTCAGTGCCAATGGCTGACCGAACAACAATTGGAAATATGAGTCCCGAATACGGCTCGACCTGCGCCATATTCCCGATCGATGAAGAGACTCTGCGCTACCTGCGCTTAACTGGCCGCAGCGATGGGCAAGTCGCTTTAGTTGAAAAATTCGCCAAGGTGCAGGGCCTCTGGCACGATCCAGGGGCAGCTCCGCGTTTTTCGCAGTTAGTTGAGTTGGATCTGTCAACGGTTGTCCCATCGATCTCTGGCCCTAAGCGCCCACAAGATCGCATTTCATTGAGTGATTCGAAAGCGGCCTTTGCGAAGGTTCTTCCAACCTACCTCTCGGATAAAACCGCTCTGAGTGAAGTTGCTGCCGGTGCTACTCGCGTAAAAAATGGAGATGTTGTTATCGCGTCGATTACATCATGTACCAATACCTCTAATCCATCGGTCATGATTGGTGCAGCCTTACTTGCAAAAAAAGCCGTTGAAAAAGGACTCACCTCGAAGCCTTGGGTTAAGACAACGCTAGCCCCCGGTTCAAAGGTCGTTTCTGATTATTATGACCGCGCAGATTTAACAAAATATTTAGAGGCGTTGGGCTTCTTTCTCGTTGGATACGGTTGCACCACATGTATCGGCAACTCTGGTCCGCTCCCACTTGCAATCACCCAGGCCGTAAATGAGAACGATCTAGCAGTTGCCGCAGTTCTTTCCGGCAACCGCAACTTTGAGGGACGGATTAGTCCAGATGTTAAGTTGAATTATTTGGCTTCACCACCGTTAGTTGTCGCCTATGCCATCGCGGGCACAATGAACCATGACTTTGAGAATGATGCACTTGGTAATGACAAAGAAGGTAACGCGGTTTACTTGCGAGATATTTGGCCAACGCTACAGGAGATTCAAACGGTAATTGATAGCTCTATAACTTCGGAGATGTTTAGAAAGGATTATGCAACGGTTTTTGATGGAGATCACCGATGGAGATCACTTGCCACCCCAACCG
Source organism: Actinomycetes bacterium (assembly GCA_031367265.1). GTDB lineage: Bacteria > Actinomycetota > Actinomycetes > Nanopelagicales > Nanopelagicaceae > Planktophila. Next base: position 1,545 of record JANLPM010000165.1, on the reverse strand, counting down.
GAAAAACTTTTGAGTGGGATGCGCAATCAACATATGTGCGCAAACCTCCATACTTTGAAGGCATGCTAAAGACACCGACACCCGTCACTGATATTTCAAAGGCTCGCGTCTTGGTAGTTCTGGGCGACTCAGTTACTACGGATCACATTTCCCCAGCTGGAAACATCAAGGCTGATTCACCAGCGGGAGAATACTTAACTAATCACGGTATAGATCGAAAAGATTTTAACTCGTACGGCTCACGCCGTGGAAATCATGAAGTTATGATCCGGGGAACATTTGCAAATATTCGCTTAAAGAATTTACTTTTGGACGGTGTTGAAGGTGGTTTCACTCGAAACTTTTTGAGTAATGGTGAGCAATCAACTATTTACGATGCAGCTGCTGCCTATCAAAGCGCAGGTGTGTCGCTAGTTATTTTGGCAGGCAAAGAGTACGGCTCAGGTTCATCACGTGACTGGGCGGCAAAGGGGACCGCGCTTTTAGGTGTGCGCGCAGTTATAGCTGAGAGCTTCGAGCGAATTCACCGCTCCAATTTAATTGGAATGGGTGTACTGCCACTTCAATTTCTTCCAGGTCAAAGCGCGCAGAGTTTAGGGTTGGATGGAACCGAAGTATTTTCTATCAATGGAATTACCGCCCTCAACGCTGGCCAAACACCAAAGGAGCTCATAGTTTCGGCTGGAGATAAGAGTTTTACCGCCTCGGTACGCATTGATACGCCGGGTGAAGCTGATTACTATCGCCATGGCGGCATTATGCATTACGTTCTGCGTTCGCTCATAGCTCAGTAAGCCTCTAAAATAAGGCCATGCTGCGCGATATCAAATCTCCTGCAGATTTAGCGGGGTTTTCCGCAGCGGCGTTAATTGAACTGAGCGCTGAAATTCGAAGTTTTTTAATAGAAAAAGTCTCCAAAACTGGTGGTCATTTAGGACCTAACTTAGGCGTTGTTGAACTTACAATTGCTATCCATCGCATTTTTGAATCGCCAAAAGACGTCATTCTCTTTGATACTGGACATCAGTCCTATGTGCATAAAATTTTAACTGGCCGCGCCGAAAGCTTCGATCAACTTCGCCAGCGGGGTGGAATATCTGGTTATCCCAATCGGTCCGAGAGCAGACATGATGTTATTGAAAACTCGCACGCATCCACGGCGCTTTCATGGGGTGATGGAATATCCCGGGGCTTTGCGCTGCAAGGTGCGGATGATCGCCATGTGGTGGTAGTTGTAGGGGATGGTGCACTAACTGGTGGTATGGCATGGGAGGCTTTAAATAATATTGCAACTGCCGAGAAAAGAAATTTAATCATAGTTGTTAATGACAACGAACGTTCTTACTCACCGACAATAGGTGGAGTTGCAAATTATTTATCTACGCTTCGCGTTACAAGTGGATATGAAAAGTTTCTTGACTGGGGAAAAGATCTTTTACATAAGACTCCGGTGGTTGGCGCTCCGATTTACGACACACTACACGGCATGAAAAAGGGAATTAAGGATATCGTGGCCCCACAGGGAATGTTTGAAGATCTAGGACT
>JANLPM010000138.1:0-13126 GCA_031367265.1 Actinomycetes bacterium | reverse complement strand
GTTGATGAAACTGGAAAGTTTCAATTAGAGGCAATCGCTCGAACTCTCGCAGCAGTTGACATATTTGCGTTGGAAATCGCTAAACGCGGAGTGCAAAAAATACGTTTCTGTGCAACGAGTGCCACGCGCGATGCAACTAATCGCCACTTATTTGTAGATGGTGTTCGCGAGCGCCTTGGGATAGGCCCTGAAGTTATAAGCGGGGATGAGGAGGCCGCGCTCTCATTTTCTGGCGCTATTCAAGACTTATCACCCGCTGATGGTCCATTTCTTGTCGTCGATATCGGTGGGGGATCTACTGAATTCGTTTTCGGAACAAAAAACGTTCAGTTTTCAAAGAGCGTCAATATCGGATGCGTAAGAATGACTGAACGCCACTTCATGAATGATCCAGTTCACCAACAAGAAATAGATAGGGCACGGGTAGATATTCAGGAGGCGATTGCGAATGCAGAAGTTACTGTTCCGATAACTTCAGCAAAAACTCTTATCGCCGTAGCTGGTACCGCGACAACTGTCGCCGCAGCTGCATTAGCTTTGACTGAATACGATAGATATGCAATTCACTTATCTCGTATCAGTGCTTTAAAAACTCATGAAGCTGCCACAATGTTCTTAACATCGACCCGTCAAACACGATTAGATCTTGGTTACATGCATCCTGGCCGAGTCGATGTAATCTCAGCGGGAGCCTTAATTCTTTCAGAGATTATGCAAGCAACTGGAGCTACCGAATTTGTTGCATCCGAGTCAGATATTTTGGATGCAATCGCGAGATCAATCGCTGGAATAAGTGCTTAAAAAAGCAGGGTAGATTTACCCCCGCATGGCCCCGATAGCCCAATGGCAGAGGCAGAGGACTTAAAATCCTCCCAGTGTGGGTTCGACCCCCACTCGGGGCACAAGTATGGCCTTCTTAAACTAATTCAGAATATGTTGGGAAGAAGTGAACACTTAAAAATATTGCCGACTGATACCTCATTGAATTCGGTCTAATCTAGGCGTTATGAGTATTGAGTTACTTGGCGCAGTAGTCGTTGCCGGGCTAGCCGGACCACTGCTTCGCCTGCCAAAGTCGTGGAATATTCCCGTTGCAGTTGGTGAGCTTTTAATTGGAGCAGTACTAGGTGCCAGTGGATTTCAAAAAATCCCGTATGAGGATCCAACTTTGAAATTATTGGCAACTGTCGGTTTTGCACTTCTAATGTTTACTGCAGGAAGTCATATCGATTATAGATCGTTAACTAAGAAGGCTTTTGAGAAGGCATTTTGGATTTTACTAGCAAATTTCGGAACCGCAATTCTTGTTGGATTTAGTATCAATAACATTGCCCATTTTTCAAATTGGAAATTATTGGCGGTAATCTCCTTTTCAAGTTCGGCCGCCTTCGTAATCCCAATTATCGAACATCTTGCACCATCAGAATCACTCAGCATTCTTATTACCCAGGTCACATTGGCCGATGCGGTGGCATTTGTTCTTCTGCCTTTTTTTACTCAAAAGAGTGGCCAGCTGCAAGCAACAGGAGGCGCATTCATTGTGCTTCTAGCAGCCTTGTGCATCTACTTTGCTTTGCGCTTTGCCAAATCCAAGAATTGGCTAGACCGCGCACATAACGTCTCCAAAGTTGATCACTTAGGTTTGGAGCTGCGCATTAGTTTGGCTCTGCTGTTGCTGGTTGCCGCCCTTGCTATACGATTCCACGCCTCGGTAATGATTGCAGGATTTAGCCTCGGTGTTGCCCTGGCGAGTATCGGAGTTCCGCATCGACTAGCTCGGCAAATCTTTGGCGTAAGCGATGGCTTCTTTGCTCCACTTTATTTTGTTTGGCTTGGAGCTTCAATTGATATTCGCCAAACCTTTCACTCAAAAGATACGATCTTGCTCGCAATATTCTTATGTCTTGGTGCATTTATTTCCCACGTTCCTTCGAAATTATTTGCGCAACCAACTAAAAATATTTTCTTAACAAGTGCGCAATTAGGAATACCTGCAGCGGCCGTGACCCTCGGTCGGGCAAATGGAATTCTCACCGGCGCGCAATCGGGAGCCATCATGGTGAGTGCGCTAATTACACTTACAATTCCTGCGATTTTTTCAAAGAAATAGCCGTTATTATATGCCCATGACAAAACCCATCTGGAGCCCAGAATCAGAGGATCACGACTATCCAGCTGCTCTTTCATATTTGTCGTTATTAGCACCTGCCGAAGAAGTGCAGCGGATTATTAAATTTTTTAAATCCGCACCAGTCGAATTAATTAAAGCTAAAGATGTTATTCGTGCTTCAAATCTGCCCTTATTGCCAATGAGCAATTTTCACGTACAACGGGATTTAAAGAAAATTGAGGGGAAGAAGGTGCTTGCGCCAATTTTGCTGGTGCGCGGCATCGGACGACTAGCACTTCATTTAACGATTGCCGACGGGTATCACCGTGCCTGCGCGGTCTATTGGAACAATGAAGATGCCTTCATTCATGCCAAAGTTGCCAACTGGGCGTAAAAATCCTCGTTGGGTTGCATTCATGCTGTACATGAGGTTAAAAAATGGTGCCTAGGAATTTTACTACCCCTAAACTTGTTATGTAAGACACTTGCCAGAGGTTCTGGCAGTACGACAAAAGGAGAGAAAAGATATGCGCAGTTCAAACCCTGTTTTAGGACGGGCGTTTAATCAGCGTGGATACGCTGCATTTGATCCCAAAGCAACAACTGAGACCGACGCAGCACTAGAAAACTTGTACAACTCACCAGCTGCATCTTCAATACGCACTGGTCGAATGACTATCGATGACGTAATCACCCGTACCGCAATTCTTTTTGCAGTTCTACTTGTAGTGGGCGGCCTAGCTTGGAAACTCAATCTTGGTGGCGGGGCTATGTTGCTCGGAATATTTGGCGGCTTTGGTCTTGCAATGGTCAATAGTTTTAGCAAAACCGTTAAGCCGGCCATGATTATCGCTTATGCCGCTTTTGAAGGTTTGGCTCTAGGCACAATAAGCCACCTCTACAACACGAGGTACCAAGGCATTGTTAGCCAAGCAATTATCGTCACTATGTGTGCATTTACCGGAATGCTATTTGCTTTCAAGAGCGGGCGGATTCGAGTAACTCCAAAGTTTACTAAAGTGCTCATGACGGCATTAATTGGATATGTGGTATTTGGATTTCTCTCGCTGATTAGTTCTCTTTTTGGTGCAAACATTTACAGCATGGGTGGCTTCGGTGCAATCATTGCAACAGGTGGAATGGTGCTCGCAAGCTTCTTTTTAATTCTTGATTTTGATCAGATTCAAAAAGGAATAAATGCGGGTCTTCCCGAACAAGAGTCATGGCGAGCAGCCTTTGGACTTATGGTGACAATCGTCTGGCTCTATTTGGAGGTTTTGCGCTTGCTATCTATTCTGCGCGGTAACGACTAAGCGTAAGGATTAATCGAGAGACCTCAGGTTATTTACTTGAGGTCTCTCATTATTTGCACTCACATAACTTCCGCGGGTTTCCGGGATTTGAGTAGTTAAAACAACTCCGATTGCGAAAACAAAACTCGATACAGCAAAGGCGGTTCGGTAGGAGTACATATCAGAGAGTGCGCCGATAATTAACGGACCCACAATCATTCCGGCATCTCCAGCCATCTGAAAAATTGCGATTACTTGGCCACCTCGACCACGAATAATGTCCCCGACGATGCTAGAAGGTGTCGTTGATAGATATGCACCTCCGATTCCGATAATCGACATCGCGACCAGATACATCCATGGGTGTACAGCAAGCGTCAAAATTATGACACCTACTAAACCCACGCTTGAGCCGATTACCGAAGCAGTTTTGCGACCTTTACTGTCTGAGAGTCGCCCCCCACTCATCAATAGCGCGCCTTGAAAAATAGCACCGAGTGCAAAGCCATAACCAACTACGGCCGTAGTTGAGCGCAGTTCTTCAGTAACAAAGATTGGCATAATCGATGCACGTAGACCGAAAATTACCCAGTTAATAATAAAGGCTAATGCGAGTGCGATTCGGTATGGTTTCATTGAAAGCGCTTCGCGGATGCTGGTGTGCGCACTTACATCTAAATTTTTCTCCCGCTTGCCAAGCTTGTCGCCTTTAAGGAAAAAATGCGCCACGGCACCTGAAACTAAAAGCATTACCGAGTACGCGAAGAAAGGTGCACGTAATGAAATCAGCGAGAGCAATCCACCTATCGCCGGACCTGAAACACCTCCGAGTAGAAAGGCGCCGTTATAAACCGATTGAGCACGACCACGATGTTCATCATCAACTGAGCGCATAATTACCGATCCCGCAGCAACGGAAAACATCGAGGAACCCAGACCGCCAGCTGCTCGGAAAAAGAGAAGTTGGTTGTATGAAGTAGATAGGCCTGCCAGAAAAACAAATATCGCAACCATGAATACACCGCTCGAAAAAACCGCTCTCTCGCCAAATAGATCAACAAGCTTGCCTGATATCAAGCCAGAGGCAAAACGAGTGATTGCAAACATCGAGATGATTAATCCGATGGCCGCATTACTAACCCCGAAAGTGCGGGCAAATACTGGGATTGCTGGTAGGACGATTCCAAATCCAACGGCTACAAAAAAGGATGCCGCAACGAGAACTGTAATTTCGCGCGGCAATTCCTTAAATGGTGATTGCATTAACCCAGGCTATCGCCGGCCGCCTCCTCGCGCGCAGCTGCATAATCTTGTGAGGTGCGAAGTGGCGTTTCACGCAACATTAATGCCAGCAGGAAACCCAAGGCAGTAATCGGTGCCGCAGTATAAAAGACGATATGGAATGAACTCACAAATGCCTCTAAAGCCGTATTTTTAATAACTGGAGGGAGAACCTTTAAAACCGCCGTGCTATTTGAAATCCCATTGAGTTTGCTCATATCAAATCCGGACAATGATTGTGGATTAGTTTTAGCCAATTCGGCGAAGTTAGTTTGAAGATAGTGGCCCACCCGGTTAGTTAAAATACTTCCAAAGATTGCCGTACCAAAGACCGAGCCAAGGGATCTAAAGAAGGTATTGCTACTTGTAGCAATACCCATATCCTTAAAGTCAACCGCATTTTGCAGTGCAATGACAATTGTTTGCATCGAAAGCCCTAGACCAGCACCGACTAGAACTGCATAAATTGAAATCTGCCAATATGGAGTATCAATCTGCAAACGCGTCATCAGCAAGATTCCAAGAGTCATTATTGCTGTACCCATAATTGGATATCGTTTGTAGTGACCGTGTTTGGAGATTAACTTCCCAGAAACAACCGACGTTGTAACGATTCCCAACATGAGCGGAATCAATTTAAGTCCCGCCGAAGTTGCCGAATATCCCTTAACAACTTGAAAGTAGAGCGGCAACATAACGATTGCGCCAAACATTCCAGCACCAATAACTGCACCTAAGCCCGAAGTCAAAGAGAAAGTATGATTCTTAAATAAATAGAGGGGAAGAATCGGCTCTTTAGTTTTACTTTCCCAGTAAAGAAATGCGACTGCCAGAATTATGCCAATGACCAAGAACACGGTTGTTCTGATATCAGTCCAGCCATACTGTGGCCCATAAATTGAAACTGAGAGTAAGAGCAAACAGACAGACGAGACCATTAACACCGCACCTAAGTAATCAATAGTGTGATCGCGTTTGATTTTAGGAATATGCAAAACTGCGGTGGTTATTAACAGTGAAGCGATACCAAAAGGAATATTGATGTAGAAAATCCAGCGCCAGCCTGTGATTCCCAGAATTTGCGCATGATCTGAGAAGAAACCACCCAGAAGTGGGCCTGCGACTGAAGAAAGCCCCCATACTGCGCCGAAATAACCTTGATAGCGACCACGTTCGCGCGGAGGAACAATATCGCCGATTATTATAAATGACAGTGCCATAAGTCCACCTGCACCAAGACCTTGCAGCGCACGAGTGGCAATTAACTGGGTCATATTTTGCGAAGCACCAGCTAAGAATGAACCAATTAAGAAAGTTACAATGGCAAATTGAAATACGACTCTACGCCCATAAATATCTGATATTTTCCCGTACAACGGGGTTGATGCTGTCGAAGTTAATAAGTACGCGGTCACTACCCACGTGTAATGGTTGAGGCCATGAAAGTCTTCAACGATATTTTTCAACGCAGTAGAAACAATTGTCTGATCCAGCGCGGCTAAAAGCATTCCAGTCATTAGTCCACCAAGAATGGCCATAATCTCGCGGTGGGTGTGGGCTTTGACCGAGGCATTAAGAGGTGAATTATTAGACATGTGGATAAGGTTAGCGCGTGAAGAGCATTAACGCAGAGCACCTCGTAAAGACCTACGACAAAGGTGCAGTAAGAGCTTTAGATGATCTATCTCTGGATGTTGCAGAGGGGACTGTTTTAAGCGTATTGGGTCCTAATGGTGCAGGGAAAACTACCACCGTCAGAATTCTTTCAACATTGCTGAAGCCAGACTCAGGGCATGCTCAAGTTGCAGGTATTGATGTAATTAAACATCCCGATAAAGTTCGCGAGATTATTGGTCTATCTGGTCAGTATGCCGCGGTCGATGAAACGCTCACTGGTTGGGATAACTTGGTTATGTTTGGGCGTTTGTATCACCTTGGAAAACAACAATCTATTGACCGAGCAAATGAACTCCTTGAAAGATTCTCACTAACTGATAGCGCTCGCAGACCGATTAAGACATACTCAGGTGGAATGCGCCGCCGATTAGATTTAGCCGCATCGCTCATTGTTTCGCCCAAAGTATTATTTCTTGATGAACCAACCACGGGTCTTGATCCCCGTGGGCGAATGGAGATGTGGAGTGTCATTGAAGAGTTAGTTAAAGGAGGTGTAACTCTATTGTTAACTACTCAATATTTAGATGAGGCAGATCAGTTGGCCGATGAGATTGCTGTAATTGATCACGGAAAAGTTATTGCCCGTGGAACCTCAGATGCCCTAAAAAGCCAAGTTGGCGGTGAGCGCTTAGAGGTGATTGTTGAAGCTCACCAAATTGCGCAAACAATTCAGATCGTGGAAAGGATTAGCGGGCAGAGCGCGCATATAGATGTAGCACTTCGAAAGATCAGTTCACCGGTTTCACAAGGATCTAAAGCGCTGATGGATGTTTTAAGAGCTCTCGATGCCGCTGCCATCCATCCTTTGGATGTCGGTTTAAAACGACCTTCCCTCGATGACGTTTTCATGTCGCTGACCGGCCATGTCGCCGAGGAGGTGGTGAACTCGTGAAAAACGCCATTATAGATTCCCTCATTATTACTAAGCGTCAACTACTGCAATTGGCACGCGTACCCGAAGTACTCATTTTTTCAACGATACAACCCGTGATGTTCGTTCTCTTATTCCGCTTTGTTTTTGGTGGTTCAATTTCAACTGGCCAGCCAGGCGGGTATATTCAATTGCTGATGCCTGGGATTTTTGTACAAACTGTGGCATTTACTCTGGCGGCGACGGCTTCGGGTTTGGCCGAAGATATGAAGAAGGGCCTAATCGATCGTTTTCGTTCACTTCCTATCGCACGTTCGGCACTTGTTGTGGGTCGCACACTTGGGGATTCACTGCTAAATATTGTGGTCTTAGTTGTCATGGCAGGGGCGGGTCTAGCTGTTGGCTGGCGTCCGACTTCTAGCATTGTCAGTATTCTTGCCGCATTTCTCTTTCTCTTAATGTTTGGTTATGCCCTTTCATGGACTGGAATTTATGCTGGTCTGGCAGTCAAAGATGCGCGTACCGTTCAGAATGTCAGTTTCCTCATCACCTTTCCAATGACATTTTTATCAAATGCTTTCGCGCCAACAACTGGAATGCCAAAGGCTTTGCAATATGTCGCCGAATGGAATCCCGTATCTTCGATGGTTGCCGCGTGTAGACAGCTTTTTGGTTTGAAAAATCAATTTGGCGCAACCGCTAACTCATTTCCAAGTCAACACCCGCTACAGACTTCAGTAATTTATATGCTATTAATAATGGCGATCTTCATTCCGCTGAGTGTAAGAAAATACAAAAACTCATCTAACTAAATATAAAGCTCGGCCGCCTTTATAGTCACACTCATCTCTCGCCCGTTCGGAGCCGAATACGTGACGGTCGCACCAATCTCTGCCCCCATAACGGCAGCGCCTAAAGGGGATTTTTCACTATACACATCTAGCTCACCCGATGCTATTTCACGGGATCCAAGTAAGAACTTCATTTCATCACCTGCAATTACCGCCGTTATAACCATTCCCGCACCTACTTTTCCATCGGCACTTGGCGGCGGTGTTCCGATATGAGCATTGTCTAACATCTGCTTGAGTTGACGAATACGCGCCTCCATCTTTCCTTGCTCATCTCGTGCCGCGTGATAACCGCCGTTTTCTTTTAGGTCTCCCTCGGCACGAGCGGCCTCAATTTTGGCGGTTACCTCTTTGCGCCCGACTCCTTCAAGGCCAATCAATTCGGCGCGCAAACGATCTGCAGCTTCCTGCGTCAACCACGTCTGTGAACTCATAAGGGGTAAAGGTACTAGGTGTTTACGCGAGTCGACAACCAATTATGTCGGCATTTACGGCTGGCCCGCGGGATTTGACGATGGTAGTTCGCTCTAAGCTGGCTAAACCTGGTTCAATCAAGTCGTCTATTTGCCCAACCACGTTCTTATCGAAATCGCGCGCGATGAGAGTGCACACAACTGCTGCACTCTTGTTTTGTCGTTGTACTGAATATCTAACCGAAATTTCTCGATTTGAGGTTATTGCGTATGAAATAAGTGAAAAGCGAATCTCGGGGTTTGCGTGATGCACCCCTGCCCAAACGAGCCAACTAACGCCTAAGGTGGCTAAAAAAATAGCCGGCGCTAACCACCGATTTCCAGGGCGCACCCCATACCGATCGTTATATGAGAACTCGGTCGGCATGGGATGATTATGTCATGCAAAAAAATATCGAGATGGGTGCTGCTGGTTCGATTACCATCGCAGTACTGATTATCGCCGTAGTTTTCTTAATGCGTAGTTTCTATAAACGCTTTATGGGCGTTGATCGAAGTGATGACAGCACTGATAAATAAGAAACTTATATCGGGTGTTACGCAGGGTTTAATCGTTGTCTCTATTGCAGCGGGTTTTTTCTCACTTGGTATTTGGCAGTTTGATCGGGCAGTCGCGTTAAAAGCCAGCCTTGTCACAGCTATGACGGTGGATGAAAAAATTGTTCCACTGGAATCTATTACACGACCAAATGTCCCGCTTCCACCCGCGGCAATAAATCGCACAGTTAGTATCTCAGGGCATTATGTTGGAAACTTTGAGGCGCCAGGGCAAGTCGATGGCAGTGGTAAGAACGTTGATTTAGAAGTTGCACTCTTACAGGTAGATACCAGTAAGGGCATCATTATCGTTCGTGGATTGTGGTCTGAGCGTTTACTCAATCCCGAGATTCAATCGTCGATGGTAATCGATGTCACAGGTCAACTGCGGGCACATCAAGATGGTGATCGCGCCGTAAATTCGCAAGGAGTAATTTCACGCCTAGATAGTGCAGTAATTGTCGGCCTGAGCGATTTAAATCTCTTTGATGGATATGTTCTGGCTAGCTCGGAGATTCACGATGGTAGGGCACTCACCCGAACTCGAGTATTACCAGAGAAACTGCATTCTCGAATCCCCGGTTTTTATTGGCAGCACCTCTCCTACGTTGTAATTTGGTGGCTCATGAGCGGTGTGGTGCTTTACCTTCCCTTTTATCGCCGTAAGGTAGAGCCATGAAATCTGCGATTTTACGTTTTAGAGTGATGGCGATAATTTCTGGTGTTATGTCCCTACTTTTGTGGTTTGTTTACATGCCTGTTAAATACATTTTTGATGCTCCCGAACTGCATAGCAAAATTATTTGGATTCCTATGGTGCATGGCTACCTATATCCGATTTATATATTGACCGCCATTTCATTTTCACTCAAAGCTCGCTGGCCATTAATGAAGATGCTGCTCTTAATGTTGGCTGGCACACTGCCGATTGCCTCTCTGATAGCCGAGCGCCGAGTTGTACGCCGTTACTCGTAAATTTTTAAAATCGCTTTTATATCCACTTTATGAGTGGCGCCTGGTTCGAGCGTTGGATTTTTCAAAGACTCCGCACCATGTGGGGGTAATTCTCGATGGAAATCGACGTTGGGCTAAAGCTAACCCCAATGTTGCCGACCCCAACGGCCATAAAGCCGGGGCGAGCAAGATAATTGAGTTTCTTGGTTGGTGCGATGATGCCGAGGTTAGGGTCGTAACGCTCTGGCTGTTATCGACCGACAACTTCAAACGAACCCCGGGCGAACTTGACGAGCTGTTAAAAATTATCGGCGATACCGTGGATGAATTAGCCGCTACGGGCCGATGGAATATTAAGGCGGTCGGTGCTTTAGATTTACTACCGAATTGGCTTTCGCAAAAACTCAGTAACTTAAAACCAATCCGTGATGATGGGGTGGAAGTCAATGTAGCAATTAGCTATGGCGGTCGACGAGAAATTGTCGATGCCGTCAAAATCTATTTTAGTGAAGCAGAAAAAGCGGGTCTATCACTTGATCAAGCCACAGCTGGACTCTCAACGGAGGATGTATCTAAATATTTATACACAGCGGGGCAACCTGACCCGGAACTGTTAATCCGAACATCTGGAGAGCAACGACTCGGTGGCTTTTTGTTGTGGCAGAGTGCACTTTCTGAGTTCTACTTTTGTGAAGCGTATTGGCCGGATTTTCGACGCGTGGATTTTTTGCGCGCTCTCCGCGCCTACTCACTGAGGCAACGCCGCTTTGGATCTTGAAATTTCTTGAAGATTTTGCACATCCTTCGCGCGTGTCGCGCCCAAGTTGTAGTCAATTAGTTCTACCTTTTTCATATCCGAAGCCTTTCCCAACTAGTACAAATTAAATCAAGGAGCTCAGCCATTGGCTTCTAAGAGTCAAAACGGTAGAAAGACCTTTGTTTTGGATACCAGTGTTTTGCTGGCAGATCCTGGCGCGCTCTATAAATTTGCAGAGCATGAAGTTATTATCCCAATCGCAGTAATTGGTGAGTTAGAGACTAAACGTGACCATCCTGAGTTGGGTTATTTTGCACGAGCCGCCCTCCGAGCACTCGATGACCTGCGAATAACCCATGGCCGTCTCGATCAAGCCCTAACCGTAACTCCTGAGGGCGGCACCCTTTCAGTTGAGCTTAACCATACGGATCTATCGACGCTGCCACATGGATTTTTGCGCGATGGCACTAATGATTCCCGTATTTTAGCCATAGCTAAAAATCTTATGTCAGATGGAAAGAGTGTTGTCCTCGTGACGAAAGATTTGCCACTTCGCGTCAAAGCATCTTCAGTTGGTGTGGAAGCACAAGAGTATTTAGCCGAACTCGTATCCAGCAGCGGTTGGACAGGAATCATTGAATTAGATGTCTCCTCAAGTGTCATCGATGATCTATACGCTTCAGAACGCGCCGATCATGAGGCCGCTCACGAACTTCCAGTTCACACTGGCGTTGTTCTGCATTCAGATCGCGCCAGCGCTTTAGCCAGAGTCACCGTTGATAAACAGTTGCAGTTGGTTCGTGGAGATCGCAATGTCTTTGGACTTCACGGTCGAAGTGCCGAGCAACGAATCGCACTTGATTTACTTCTCGATGATTCAGTCGGAATAGTTTCACTCGGCGGTCGCGCCGGTACAGGAAAATCGGCACTAGCACTATGCGCGGGCCTTGAAGCGGTTATGGAAAAACGAATCCATAAGAAGGTTCTCATCTTTCGCCCCCTCTATCCAGTCGGTGGACAGGAGTTGGGATATTTACCCGGAAGTGAAGGCGAAAAGATGTCGCCTTGGGCACAAGCCGTCTTTGATACTTTGGGCGCACTTGTTAGCCAACCCGTGATAGATGAGATCGTAGATCGAGGTTTAATTGAAGTTTTACCACTGACACATATTCGCGGCCGATCACTTCACGATTCTTTTGTGATCGTCGATGAAGCGCAATCACTTGAGCGCGGAGTTCTGCTGACAGTCTTATCTCGGATCGGCCAGGGCTCTCGAGTCATCTTGACGCATGACGTCGCCCAACGAGATAACTTGCGAGTAGGCCGTCACGATGGTGTCGTCGCAGTCGTTGAAACATTGAAAGGCCACCCGCTCTTTGCTCACATCACCTTGACCCGTTCTGAGCGCTCGCCGATAGCCGCCTTAGTAACGCAGATGTTGGAAGGCCCGATCTCCCTTTAGCTAGAAATACCCTCCATAACAATCTCACAGTCACATTTGGTACATTTCGGACATTACCCTTAGTGACCTGCGCTTTTACTTTTCCACATCTTCACGTTTGTCTGTGAATTTTCAACTCATGCGGGAAATGATTTGCCGAATAGGGCATGCACCGACAGGCTTTGGCCATTCCCCGTTAACCCTCAAGCCTTATTTAAGGCTGATTGGTTGCGGGCCGAAAGAGTTATGAGGAGGGGTGAGATGAAGGTATCTGGCAAGTTAACCGCTATCTGGAGTGTCATCGCCGCCCTACTTTTTTTAAGCTCTGCTCTGCCAAGCGCTTATGGTCTTGAGTTTCCAAGGACGACCCATATAGAGCTTGAACCCGAGTCAGCGGCAATCACCTCACAAATCGAGCCCATCCAAAACACCGCTGCGCTCTATGGTTCTATTGAGCTGGCATCCACGCCTATTGGATCGATTTTTTCAAGTGACGTAGCCCTAGTCTCCTCGGTGAGCCGCCAAGTTGAGATGGCCCGCACGATAGTCGGCGCCAAAATTGTTGCCAAGACAATCATGGCCCAAGAGCTGGGAATGAATGCGTCAGAGTTCTCATGTCTTAACTCACTCTGGACTATTGAGAGCCATTGGAACTACAAGGCCCATAACTATCAATCAGGTGCGCAGGGAATAGCACAGGCGTTGCCCCCAGAAAAAATGAGTGTTATTGCCAATGACTGGCGCAGTAATCCAGTAACACAGATCCGTTGGGGACTTCGCTACATCACCCTTCGATATGACACTCCCTGTAAAGCCTGGTCTCACTTTAAACGCACGCATTACTACTAAGCCTGGAGCGGTTTAAATTATTTAAACCTAAAG
>JANLPM010000102.1:0-3511 GCA_031367265.1 Actinomycetes bacterium | reverse complement strand
AAATTCTGGGATTGATCGCAATCTGGAACTCAGTTTTAATGGTTATCTATGCAACTTCCGTAGGAGCGATACTAGTCATAGGACACGGCCAACTTCGAGTTATTGACTATGTGCGATTAGCAATCGCATTCGTCGGCGCCGATGTTTACTTACTTTTCTGGAGCATATTTGCAGTGGCAATAACCTCTCGGATGAAGCAATTTGCATCGGCCATATTGGTAGGTATCACTTCATGGCTAGTTGTCGTTTTGGTTATTCCACAAATCGGCGACACGATGGATCCAGATAATCAGGTACCAGGTGGACTCTTTGGTTCTCTAGGAATTGTGAAAAGTAATGAAATATCGATTCTTTCTCACTTTCACACATTCGATGTCTTGAGAAATGGGCTAGAAGTCACATCAATCACTAAATTATTTGAACGGGTTGCATTCGCATTCCTCGGAGTTAAAGACAAATATAACCAATTACCTATATCGAGTGTTGCCAGAGCGTTGGGTACGAGTATTTCGGCGATTCTTATACTCACCCTACTACTTGGATTCATAACTATGGTGATTGTTAAAAATGAAGAAACACTAACAAGGAGAAATTTATGAAAAAGAGCGGCATTATGAATATATTAGTAATTACCTCACTTTTAGTACCAATTGGGTCGGCCATGGCTGTGCCAAAATCTTTGATACCCGTGACCAAAAACCCAATTGTAAATAAGAGTCTTACAGCTGGAATAATTATTGCCTCAGCTATGGTTCAAGACAACGTTGACCCCACCACAAAAAAGGCAATTCCCGATCGGCTTATGCTAAAAGTTGTCAATAAAAGTTCAAAGCCGGCAACTAGTTTCGAAATTTTCTACACAATGAGGGATAGCTTCACTAAAGCCAACGAAAGTTACTATCAAAAACTCACTGGGTTCAAGGTAAAAGCAGGGGCAACCTCGTATCTCTATTTCGACAACTTAGCTGGTGTTGGACATTTTCCCGAAAATAAATTCAGCATCTACAGATCTTCAACCAACGAGGTGAAGTTTGCGATCATATTGAGCGCAAAAGGCTTTAAAGTCGCCACTGCTAGCGCCGTTAAGGACAAGGGAACTGGCGAAAAAGTCGACTAGTAAGGAGATTCTCACCTGATTTTCATCTAGCTGTGTGAGACTAAAAGGGTGAAGGAAGCTCTGTATGAATGAAAAAATCTTGGTCATTGAGGACGACCCGGCATTAGCCAGAAACCTTGTCACGACTCTTACTCGTTGTGGCTTTAGAGCAGAGTCGGTAGCTGATGGCGAAACGGCGATCGAAAAACTTTCTATGGGGCGATTTGATCTAGCACTTTTAGATCTAATGATTCCCAAAGTTAATGGGTATGAGGTTCTCAAAACTCTTGTCCGCAAATCAATTGCGGTTCCAGTCATTATCGTGAGTGCTAAAGATGGCGAATACGATCAAGCCGACGCCCTTGATTTGGGGGCCGATGATTATATTATTAAGCCATTTAGTGCCGTTACTTTGGAATCTAGAATCCGGGCAGTTTTACGTCGACGTCCAATCGGATCATTTACTGTAATTAAGAGTGAAAGACTCACTATTGATTCTTCGAAACGAACTTGTGTTTTAAATTCTGAAGAGATTGCACTTTCGAAAATTGAATTCGATTTACTCTGGCTTTTGATGTTGGCTGGTGGTTCAACAGTCAGACGCGTTGATATCGAAGACGAGATCTGGGGAGACGCTCCAACTAGCAATGTTCTCGATGTGTATATGGGTTACCTCCGTAAAAAAATCGGTAATCAGTATTTTGAAGTTTTACGGGGACATGGAATTAGATTTACTAAAAGCGTTGAAATGGGGATTTCTTAAATGAAATTGCGAACCCGGATCGCACTAAATACTGCCGTTATTGCAGCTCTGACTTTGACGCTCGCAAGTGCTCTAATTTATTGGTCAGTTTGGCGCGAAGATCAAGGCGGAAATTTTGAACGAACAACACAGACGCTTTTAACAGGTCTATTTGAACTCATCGCTATCGGATCGCTACTTGCCTTTATTTTTGGTATTTTTTTCTCAAATCGAGCATTCAAGCCGGTACAAGAGCTCATTAATGAAGTTGAAAATGCAACGGAGTCAACCAGAATTGATATTCATAATCCCAATGACGATATTGGGAAAATCGCCGTTTCTCTTAATGGGCTTCTAAATCGAATCGATGCAGCATCCAAAAATCAGAGGCGATTTACTGCCGATGCTGGTCATGAATTGCGTGGACCACTTACAACCATGCAGTTGAGTATTGATACTTTGCGGTCAAAACAAGACTCAACAGAGTTAGAGGATATTTCTAGGGAAGTTGGGCGACTCACAAAACTATGCAATGACTTACTTGATTTATCTCGCGTGGACGGACAGAAAATCGAACTTAAGCGCCAGAACCTCCTAGATATTTTAGATGAACAGTTAAGGGCTTTGGGTGGTTTGGAATCGAAGATTAGGATTGTTGTCGATCCTTCAGTTGACCAAGAAATTCTCTGTAACCGTCAATTGTTTGGATTAGCCATACGAAATCTTTTAGAGAATGCCTTTCAATATGCACAGACTCAAATTATGATTTCGGCGGTCAGGGAAATCGATGGCATGCATGTCATTGTTAAAGACGATGGTCCAGGCGTTCCTTTGAGTGAGCACAAGAAAATCTTTGAACGCTTCTACCGAATTGAGGACGTACGCACTATTGGGCAAGGAGGTACCGGTCTTGGTTTAAGCGTGGTGTCTGCAGTAATGGATGCCCACCACGGAAAAGCGATTTCTCTCCGGAATTCTGGAGGAGAATTTCACCTTCTTCTCACATAGACAGAGTTACCTTAATGTCAGGAGAGATTCTCCAATTCGTGCAAGCGAAGTTTCTAAGGATTAAAAAGATGGAGCTTAAAAAGAAGATCGCATTAATCGCGGCCGGATCAATTCTCAGTGTTGGCGGAATGTACGCACTTTCAACATCAGCTAACGCTGATACGCCTGTAGCACCAGTAATCACTTCCCCTACCTCTGGCGTTGACGCACCAGAAGTTGGAGTTACAGATAATCTTCAAGAAGGCGACCAAAATAGCGCCGCTGATTCCTCAGACAGTGCTACGGAAAGTGGTTCAGACGGGACCGATGTCGGTCTAGATATGAATGCTTCAGAGCCAGGTCACCAAGATGCCACAAGTGCAGATGATGTTAACGAAGAATCGGATGTCACTGAGGTTGACGGAAATTAATTAGCGTTATTTTATAAAAAGCCTTCGGGAGGTTAAAAAATAAATCTCTCGAAGGTTTTTTATTTTGGAAATTACATCAACGTTCGCGATTTAAAGCCACTTAGTGGAGCAGACGGAGAGGGTTTAATGAACAATAAATTTTTAACTTCAGGGGTTAACCGCCGAGGCTTTTTAATGGGAAGCCTTGCCAGTGCCATAACTGTCACAGGTGGAGGATTGACCGGTTTGATCCTTAGCGCCGAACCAGCTGCTGCG
>JANLPM010000158.1:0-10107 GCA_031367265.1 Actinomycetes bacterium | reverse complement strand
GAACTCTTTCGCGAATGGCAGACCCGCACACACCATAAGTAATTCTTACAAACCCAAATCCGCTAATTGGAAGGCCGCCCGGTATTCATAACCGGCAGCTTGTACCGTTGCCGCAGCACCCCGTTCAACAATTACCGCCACGCCGACAATAATTGCTCCAGCTTCCAGGAGCGCCTCGACTGCCGCGAGTACTGATCCGCCAGTCGTTGAAGTATCCTCAACGGCCAAAACTCGCTTGCCCTTTACATCAGGGCCTTCAATACGACGTTGTAATCCATGTGCTTTTTCCGCTTTGCGAACCACGAACGAGTCAATCTTCCTCCCCTGTTGTGCGGCGACATGCATCATCGCCGTTGCAACTGGATCTGCGCCCAGAGTTAAGCCACCGACCGCGTCGTACACCAAATCTTTAGTCAGCTCTAACATTACTTCGCCAACCAAAGGCGCGGCTTCGTGGTCTAAGGTCACACGGCGCAGATCTACGTAGTAATCGGCCGCTTTGCCCGATGACAATATTACTTTCCCGTGGACTACCGCCTTAGTAATAATCTGGTTTTTTAGCGCTTCCTTAGAACTCATGCGGGCGAGCCTACATTAAAGATTGTGGGCTCTCTGTGAGTTCAACGCAAACCATTTCGTTTTAAGCTTGTTGCACTTACTCTCTGACCGTGAACGCAAAGCGCCTGGAAATCTCGCGATTATTTCATCGCTTTGCTTTTGGCCCGCGACCAGGTGAATATGTGCAAGCGCTAAAAGTCGGTGTTGATCTGACCCGCACAAAGTTTCTAACGCTTCCCACAAACGATTTAGGTGCTGGAAGTATTTCCGAGCCGGCGATTACCGATCTGGGTAAACGCCCCGAGCCAAATACTCCACAAGTTGTTGAGTTCGCAATTAACCTGCGATTTCAAACACAGCAGATGATTATGTGGTGGCTTGATCGCATGGCAATGAGTGATCACGGATTAACCGAGCGCATGGTCTGGTTTTGGCATGGACATTGGGCAACTTCGATTCAAAAGTTAGAATATCCGCTTCCGATGTTTAACCAAAACAAAACTCTTCGCACTAACGCACTCGGCAATTTTACGTCGATGACGAAGGCAATGCTCAATGATGGAGCACTACAGTTTTGGCTAGATGGTCAGGACAGCACCGCAAAGGCGCCGAATGAAAACTTAGGCCGCGAGTTAATGGAGCTCTTCGTTTTAGGGGTAAATCACTATACCGAAGATGATGTGAAAGCGATTGCCCGTGCATTGACGGGATACCAAGTTGTTCGTAGTAATGGAAATGTGAGTATTAACCAAAATCGCCGAGATGTAAATCAAGTAACTTTGTTATCAAAAACCGCGGTATTCACCGGAGATTCATTAGCTGAGTTTTTAACTGCGCGTGATGATTGCGCGACGTTTATTGCACAACGGCTTTGGTATCGCTTCATTTCAAGTGATGAAGAGATGCCTGCCAGTTTTGGTGCCAAGAACGCTTTTGCCCAACGCAGTATTTCCAGCGCAGTTACAGCGATGGCTAGTGATACATCAATGCGCGACGAAAAATACGAACTCGTCAAATCTCCCGTCGAATGGTTTATCTCTGCCTGTCGCGCCCTTGAATTAACACCTTCCCAGTTACAAACACCTAATCAATTGATAAATTTCCTGGATAAATTGGGTCAAACTCCATTTTCTCCACCAAACGTTGGAGGCTGGCCTGCCGGGCCTGCCTGGCTATCTTCGGCAACATCTCAATACCGTTTAGTTTTCGCGGCTTGGTTAGTCAAACAAAGCAAACTTAACGCGCTTACTGCAATACCCGCAGATTCTCGCGTTTTAAAAAGCGCTGATTGGTTAGGTATACCTGAATGGAACCCCCGAACTCAGAGCGCCTTAAGGTCTTCTCTGGATGATGTGGCGACATTTGCGCTATTAGCACTCTGCAGTCCGGAATACATCGTGAGCGCTTAGGAGAAGCAATGGATACTTTAACTCGGCGCCGTTTCCTTAAACTTACGACAGGCGTTGCCACGGTTGGTGCTACATCAACATTTTTATCGTTAGATCAAATCGCGGAAGCGGCAATTACTCGCCCACTAGCGGCTGGTACTCCAATTCTCGTGGTTGTTACTTTGTATGGTGGTAATGACGGTTTAAATACAGTTATTCCATTTAAGGATCCGATTTATTTTTCATCTCGCCCCGATATTTCTTATAAGGCCGAAACAATGTTGCCGCTCGATAGTGAGCTTGCCTTGAATCCAAAAATGAGTGGTATCAAGTCTTTGTGGGATCAGAACAAGGTTGCGATTGTGCGCGGAGTTGGTTATCCAAAACCAGATCACTCGCATTTTTCCTCAATGGCCAAATGGCAAACAGCATCACCGGAAGGCCATATCAACAGTGGTTGGTTAGGCCGTTGGTTAGATTTTCAACCAGAAGATCCAATGCTCGCAATCTCGTTAGGCTCAGTATTGCCCCCGATGTTAGCTGGTACGAAGATATCTGGTTCAGCCTTACCAATCGGCGGTTTAGTTATTCCTAAAGGCACACTCGCATTGCAGTGCATCCAACTGTCTAAAGTTCGTCGAAACGATTCGAAACTGATGGCTGCAGCGGCGACATCGATGCGAAACTTATTTGATATTTCAACGGCTATTCAACCTATTTTGAAATCGCCAGCGCCAGTTGCGCCAGACTTGCCTACGGTTAATGGCGGTAACGCCGGTGGAGATAATAATTTGTCGCAGCAGTTAGATGTTGTCGCTAAATTAATCGCTGCGGGCTCTCCTACAAAAGTTTGGTCAGTTTCATTGGGAGGTTTTGACACCCACGCAAATGAGGCTAACGCCCAAGCTGAACTTTTAGGTGTGGTTTCATCATCATTAACGCGATTTATGGGCCAGTTGAAATCTACAACGAGATTAAATGACGTAACCGTTATGGTCTATAGCGAGTTTGGCCGACGCGTGAAGGGCAATGCATCTCAGGGCACAGATCACGGTACATCCGGGCCAATGTTTTTAATCGGAGAAAGAGTCAAAGGCGGTTTTTATGGTGATCAGCCATCGCTATCAAAGTTAATTGATGGTGATTTAGCGGTTACAACTGACTTTAGAGATGTGTATGCCACGGTTCTTGAATCGATTTTAAAATCCCCAGCCGAACAAACTTTAGGTACGTGGGCTGGTCGCACTAACTTCTTCAAAAACGTCTAGACATTTTCCTTGTAGACGATAACTTCGGTGCGGTCGCGGCGCATGAGCCCTTTGGGTGGATTCGCATCTATTAAGGCATCGACTTCAATACGTAACTGTGCAACCTCAACCGCCATATTAGCCATGGCAGATTCCAATTCAATGATTCGCCTTATGCCTGCATGGTTAATGCCTTCACCAACCAGTCTTTGAACCGCGCGCAAAAGTGCAATATCGCGAAGGGAGTAACGGCGATTTCGACCTTCCGTGCGATTGGGTGAGACTAAACCTAAACGATCATACTGTCGCAATGTTTGTGGGTGCAGCCCAGAAATTTCAGCAGCAACAGATATGACGTAGACCGCAGCATCATCTGGCGGGTGATTGTTTTCAATATCCTCGCTCATATCTTTGCTTTACTTACTAAATCGGCGCGCACATCTTGATTGGCAGTTTCCTGGGCAAAGATCTTTAACGCATCCAACGCTTTCCCATCCACGCGCTGCGGAACTTGAACTTCAACAGTGACTAATAAATCCCCCGTCGCAGAGCCTTTAGTTATACCTCGGCCTTTTACTCGCAAAGTTCGACCATTCGAAGTGCCGGGTGCAATGCGCACAGTGACATCGTCACCGCTCATCGTCGGAACTTTAATATCAGCGCCAAGAGCCGCTTCGGCAAAAGTAACTGGCAAAGTTAGAGTTAGGTTTTCTCCCTTGCGCGCAAAAATTGCATGAGGTTTAACGTGCAACATAATAAATAGATCCCCTGGGCCGGCGTCTCCCGCCGCGCCTTTGCCCTTAACCCGAATCTTGGCGCCGTCGTTGACCCCTGCTGGAACGCGAGCAGTGATGTTTTGCGCGGCGCCCCTATCGGTTGCCAAACGTAAATCTAAGTGTGTACCAAAGACAGATTCGCGAAAAGTAATGGTGGCCTCGGTCTGTAAATCTTGACCTTTTCGCGGGCCACGACGACCCCCGCCGAATAAATTAGCAAAAATATCTTGCGGGTTGCCACCGCCGAACATGTCATTAAAATCTCCACTTGTTTGGCCACCGCCGCCCATTGGTGCACGAAAACCACCCCGCTCGTACAAAGAGCGGGCTTCATCGTATTCGGCGCGCTTTTTAGTATCGGACAAAATTTCATAAGCCTCAGAGATACCTTTGAATTTCTCTTCTTTGACCGCGTCGCCTTTATTTTTATCGGGGTGAAGCTCTCGTGCAAGCGCACGGTACCTCTTTTTAATCTCGTCGGCGCCGGCTTTTTTATCTATACCGAGAACCTTGTAAAAATCTTTCTCGTAAAGATCTTTGGCGGCCATAGGAAATTACTCTCCAGCTGGATCGGTTACAGAAACTCGGGCCGGACGCAGTATGCGCTCCTTGTACTTATAGCCAGGTTGCAAAATCTTGGTAGCCGTCGGAACAGAGACTTCAGTAGAAGTCTCATGCATGAGCGCTTCGTGAATTTGTGGATCGAAAGCATCACCCTCAATACCGTATTTTTCCAGGCCAATGCGCGTGGTAATGGCATTCAATTGATCTGCAACGGCCTTAAAGCCACCAATTAATTCATCATGTTGTTCGGCACGGTCAACATCATCGAGTAACGCTAAAAGTTCGGTAAGAACTGCGCCAATCGCCATTTCATGCGCCAAAGATCGATCACGCTCTACGCGCTTTCGATAGTTGGCATACTCGGCTTGGAGTCGCTGTAAATCACTAGTGAGAGTAACTACCGGATCAATTACTTGATCCGGTGCTACCTCTTCAACCTCTAACTCTTTAGCCGAAGCACTACTTTCAGTAGTCACTTATTTGCACCCATTTCAATGCTCGACGCTTTTGCGTCTCACTTATGTCTCGTTCACTCACTCAACAACCTCGGCATCTTCAACGCCATCTTCACTCGCCCCATCGTGTGCTTGGCTCTCGCCAGTTGCACCTGCTGCAGCTGCGCTTGCATACAAGGCAGCGCCAAGGGCTTGACTAACGGTTGCCACCTTTTCAGTTGCAGCTTTAATCATGTCGAAGTTAGAACCACCAAGTGCGGTTTGAAGTTCAGTTAACGCTGCCTCAGTCTCAGTTTTTTTCTCAAGCGCATCGCCTTCAGATAATTTCTCTTCATTATCTTTAATGAACTTTTGGGTTGAGTAAAGAAGTGAGTCACCAGCATTACGAACTTCAGCCTCTTCTTTGCGCTGGCGATCTTCTTCAGCGTGTGATTCGGCGTCCTCCATCATGCGGGCGATGTCATCTTTTGACAGTGCAGATCCACCAGTGATGGTCATGCTCTGCTCTTTACCAGTACCAAGATCCTTGGCCGACACGTGAACGATTCCGTTGGCATCGATATCAAAGGTGACTTCGATCTGGGGAACTCCACGTGGTGCAGGGGGCAGACCAGTGAGTTCGAACATGCCGAGCTTCTTGTTATAAGCCGCCATTTCACGCTCACCTTGGTAGGCCTGAATCTGTACCGCTGGCTGATTATCATCGGCAGTTGTAAATACTTCACTGCGCTTGGTTGGAATAGTGGTATTTCGTTCAATTAATCGGGTCATCACACCACCCTTAGTTTCAATTCCAAGCGAAAGTGGTGTTACATCGAGAAGTAATACATCTTTCACTTCACCCTTTAGAACACCGGCTTGTAGTGATGCACCAACGGCAACAACCTCATCAGGGTTCACACCCTTATTTGGCTCTTTGCCACCAGTGAGCTCTTTAACTAGATCGACTACTGCTGGCATACGAGTTGAGCCGCCAACAAGTACAACACTTTGAATCTTATTAATCGGAATTCCAGCATCTTTCAAGACAGCTTGGAAAGGCTTCTTACAACGATCAAGAAGTGCGCCAGTTAACTGTTGGAACTGTGCGCGTGTAATTGTTTCGTCCATAAACAGTGGATTCTTTCCAGAATCAACGGTGATATATGGCAAGTTAATTGATGCTGATTGCGATGATGAAAGTTCAATCTTTGCTTTTTCTGCCGCTTCGCGAATTCGCTGCATAGCCATCTTGTCTTTAGTTAAATCGATTCCATTCTGTGAACCAAAGTTCTGAACCAGAAAATCAACGAGAGCTTGATCCCAATCATCTCCACCTAAATGGTTATCGCCATTAGTTGCCTTAACTTCAACAACGCCATCGCCGATTTCAAGAAGTGAGACGTCAAAAGTTCCGCCACCTAAGTCAAAGACTAGAATTGTCTGCTCTTGATCGGCCTTATCAAGACCATATGCGAGCGCTGCCGCAGTTGGCTCGTTGATAATACGTAAAACATTTAGGCCGGCAATCTCGCCGGCCTCTTTAGTAGCTTGGCGCTGGGCATCATTGAAATATGCGGGTACCGTAATGACCGCGTCAGTTACCGTCTCACCTAAATAGGACTCGGCATCGCGCTTTAACTTCTGTAAAATGCGCGCTGAAATCTCTTGAGCTGTGTATTTCTTGCCATCAATATCGATGGACCAGTCAGTACCCATGTGCCGCTTAACTGACCGGATTGTGCGATCAACGTTAGTGACAGATTGACGCTTAGCCACTTCTCCGACGAGGACCTCGCCATTTTTCGCGAAGGCCACAATCGATGGTGTCGTGCGGGCGCCTTCAGCGTTGGCGATAACGGTCGGTTCGCCACCTTCAAGGACCGATACGCAACTATTTGTCGTTCCGAGGTCGATTCCAACTGCTCTAGCCATTTTTAACGCTCCTTTTATCTCATTCGAGCCTGGGGTAGGGTCGAAGTTCACTGTAAACCTGAGTCCATCCTACTCATAAGGTTGAGTCGAAGCGACTCAGGTCTGTTAGTTATGTAAACCTAGCGGCCGCGTAACTTATTCCCTTATAACTTCCTTGCTCTAGAAAAGAGGCAAGCCCCTACCCTCTCCTTATGAATCTTCTCTTCGCAGGTATGGCTTATGCAATCACTGTCGTAGCCCTAGTTTTGATGGTGGTTCGGACCCGAGAATTAATTGGGATTTATAGAAAAGGTCAGCCTGATCCAACGCGTCGAAATGATCGTGGCAAACGCCTGCGAATGGCGGCCCGAGAAATTATTGGCCATACCAAGATGTTTAATTTCACGATCGTTGGTTTTGCCCACTGGTTTGTCATGGTCGGTTTCGTTGTTTTATTTGGAACTTTAGTTACTGCCTATGGTCAGTTAATAAACCCAAAGTTTGCTCTGCCAGTTATTGGTCACTTGTGGCCATATGAGTACTTCACTGAACTTATCGCTTGGGCGACTGGAATTGGCATCGTTACTTTAATTGGTATCCGGCAATTTACGCGTATCGTGAGAAAGGGTCGCACATCTCGCTTTTATGGCTCTGGGATGGTCAAGGGTTATTTTGTTGAGGCGACCATCTTAGTAATTATCTTCTGTGTGATTTCACTGCGCGGATTAGAAGGTGCACTTTCTGATGAAACAAAGTGGAACCGTCATTATGTAACAACCTGGTTTATCGCATCCCACCTAAAGTCGTGGACTTTGAGTCAGTTAAATTCAACTATTCAGTTAATTGCAATGGTGAAGATAGTTGTTTCGATGGTGTGGTTCATAGTAATCGCCAGCAACTTAACGATGGGAGTTGCATGGCATAGATTCTTAGCGCCTTTCAATATATTCTTTCGCCGTAACGCCGATGGCAAATCTTCACTCGGGCCATTACCTGCGATGTTGTCCCACGGCGAAGTTATTAACTTTGAAGATCCAAAGGATGATGATGTATTTGGTCTTGGGACGCGCGCCGACATAACCTGGAAGGGTTTATTGGATATGTCGACGTGTACTGAATGCGGTCGCTGTCAGTCGCAGTGCCCGGCGTGGCACACTGAAAAACCACTATCACCGAAGCTTTTAATCATGGCTATGCGGGATCACGCCTTTGCTAAGAGCGTTGAAACTGAAGCGATGGTGGGCGAGGGCGCACCTATTTCATTAGATGTGTTGTGGTCATGCACGACATGTGGTGCATGTGTAAATGAGTGCCCGGTAGATATCGAACATATCGATCACATCGTAAATATGCGCCGCTTTCAAGTTCTCGTTGAATCAAATTTTCCCAGTGAACTTGGTGGAACATTTCGTAACCTAGAACAGGCGGGCAATCCATGGGGTGCAAATAGAAATGATCGCGAAGCATGGATTGCAGAGTGTGATTTCCCAATCAGAGTTGTCGAAGGAGTATTGCCCGATGATGTTGAATATCTATTTTGGGTTGGCTGCGCCGGAGCTTATGACGAGCGCGCTAAGAAAACGACCAAGGCCGTTGCCGAGCTCTTGTATATGGCAGGGGTTAACTTTGCGGTTTTAGGTAAAAAGGAGACTTGTACGGGAGATCCTGCGCGGCGTGCGGGAAATGAATTTCTCTATCAGATCTTGGCGAGTGAAAATATTGAAACTTTTAAAGAAGTATTTGCGGAGCGCACTAAGGGCAGTAAAAAAGTTGTTGTTACCTGTCCACACTGCTTTACAACCATCGGTCGCGACTATGCTCAAAGTGGTTTTGAGTTAGAAATGCTCCACCACACACAACTACTCAATCAACTTGTTCGTGATAAAAAATTACTACCAATAAAAATGAGTCATACCGCAATGACTTATCATGATCCTTGTTACTTGGGACGACATAATGGGATTTACCAACCACCCCGTGAATTACTTGAAGCAACAGGGGCCGAAATTTTAGAGATGCCACGAAATAAAGAACGCTCTTTTTGTTGCGGGGCAGGCGGTGGCCGTATGTGGATGGAGGAAAAGCTGGGTAGCCAAATCAATCTCAATCGGGTAGATGAGGCGATAGCAACGGGGGCACAAGAGTTAGCGGTGGCCTGTCCCTTCTGCCGGGTTATGACCACTGATGGAATGAGCGCCCGCCAATCTGAGGTTGAAGTCTTGGACGTCGCCCAGATCTTGCTGCGCTCAGTTAAGGGCTAAGGGAGGCAAAACTGAAGGTAGTTATCCGCCAATTCTCAGGAAACTCTCAGTCCATGGGAGCATTCTATGTCCATGACTACCACGGCCGAAAAAACCATGCAGCGCATTCTCGTCGTTGACGATGAATCCAGTATCAGTGAATTAATTTCAACCAGTCTTCGCTTTGTTGGTTTTGACGTTCGCACCGCAGCTAATGGTGCGCAGGCACTTGTTATGGCTGAAGAGTTTAAGCCACATGCAATGGTACTCGATGTTATGTTGCCGGATTTGGATGGCTTTGAAGTCTGTAGGGCGATTCGAAATGAGGGAATTAGTACTGGAGTTCTCTTTCTAACTGCAAAAGATGGCATGGAAGACAAAGTTAAGGGTCTAACCCTTGGCGGCGATGATTACATGACTAAACCATTTTCCCTTGAAGAGCTCGTTGCACGTTTGCGGGCACTGTTGCGCCGCACGGGTGTGACAGAGATTGCCATTAATGATGAGAAGATGCGCTTTGCCGATCTCGAATTAGATGAGGCAACCCACGAAGTCCGCCGCGCGGGTAACTTGCTAGATTTATCGCCAACTGAATTTGCATTAATTCGCTACTTAATTATTAATGCCGATCGGGTTGTTTCAAAATCACAGATCTTGGATCATGTTTGGCAATATGACTTTCGAGGCGATGCCGGCATTGTAGAGACATACATTTCTTATCTACGCAAAAAAATTGATGCTTTCGACCCACCACTTATTCATACGGTACGCGGCGTTGGATATCGCCTACGGATGCCGCCTAAATAGATAATGCGATCGCCGCTTCGCAACTGGTCATTACGCAATCGTTTAACGGTTGGAGTACTGGTTTTGTCTGCAATCGGATTTACTGGCGCAGGTATTGCTTCGCAGTTTTTACTTCGTAGTCATTTAATTAATCAAATAGATGCGCAACTTATAAGTGTTATCGGTGGTACAGCCTCACG
>JANLPM010000074.1:0-5156 GCA_031367265.1 Actinomycetes bacterium | reverse complement strand
CATGGGTGATCGAGTTGCAGTTCTCAAAGATGGCTTGCTACAGCAAGTAGATACACCACGCAATCTTTATGACAATCCAACTAATGCTTTTGTTGCCGGCTTTATTGGTTCTCCAGCAATGAATTTGCTGACTGCGCCAATTATTGGTGGCAAGGCAATGCTTGGAAATCTTGGAATCGCAGTGCCAGCTTCGGCAGGAAGTGACGTTACCGTTGGAGTACGCCCTGAAGGCTTTACTCCAGCTAGCGATGGTTTCCATGTGCTTGTGGAAGTTGTAGAAGAGCTTGGCTCCGATGCCTTTGTGTATGGCAAGCCGGCCGATACAAATGTGAAGTTTGCAAATTCCGGAGATGAAGGTGCACAAATTATTGTGCGTTGGGATCCAAAGAATCCTCCAAAGCCAGGTGAGACAATCGCCGTTACTGCAAATCCAGCTGCGGTGCATTTGTTCAATTCAACTTCTGGAGAGCGTATTTAATTACACGTTAAAAAAACCGCAGACTGTAATGGTCTGCGGTTTTTTTATTGCGAGTTAATACTTTATACGTTCCCATCCTGGGCGTGCCTTACGATTACCAGCGACGCCGCGTCCATCGCGGGTGCGGTAGACAATTGATGGGCGAAATAGATAGCCAACTGGTGCACTCAAAGCATGCACTAGGCGCGTAAATGGCCAAATAATAAATAAAGACATACCAATGAGCGCGTGAACCCTAAATGCAATAGGGCTGGCCATCATTAATTCGCCATGTGGGTTTAGCATAAGAATTGAACGAGCCCACGGTCCAACGGTTTCGCGATAGTTATGCGCGCTACCAATTACCCCGGCACTTGAGAGAGTTGCGGCACTTCCTGTCAATAACGTTGCAACGAGAAATATATACATAGTTTTATCGTTCTTAGTAGTTTGTGCAAAGACCATCGCCGTTGTTCGGCGGCGATAAATTAGGAGTGAAATTCCTACAAGCGTTGCCACTCCGGCGGCACCGCCCATCGTAATCGCGCCGAGATGATAAGCCTCACGACTTAAGCCCATTAAATCTGTAAATCTCTGGGGAATAAGCAGACCAACTACATGGCCCCCAATGACTGCAAATAAGCCTAAATGAAATAATGGCCCGGCGATGCTCAAAAGTCTTCCTTCATAAATCTGGGATGAACGCGTCGTCCAGTTGAACTTGTCGTATTTAAAACGCCAGATTAATCCAAGGATAAAAGATGAGATTGCAATGTATGGCAGAACCGACCAAAGAAGAATATTCGTTGGACTCATTTAGATACTCCTTCTAACTCGGGATTTACTCGCGCAGAAAAAGGCTCTAGCGCGATTGCAACTGCGCCACTGAGACCGACAAACTCTTTAGGAGGCCCGGTTATTGCTAGAGCCTTAGCTCTAGCCTCTATCTCCGGCGTCATTTTTGGGAGTGAGTTAACGACTGCATCCAATACTGCTGCATACATTGAGCCGGTTTTATGCAAAGCATCTTTGATGAGAAATATCGGTGCTTGGTGCTCGCCAAGTAGGAGATCTCCCTCATGGGAATCATGTAAGGCCGCGAATTCAAGCACCACTGCTAAGTGATCCGGAAGTTCCTCAGGACTGAGTAAAACTCCACACCGTTTATAGATTTCGATGAAGTAAACCAGTGCCATTCCACGGTTACGGGTATCTCCATGGGTCCACGAAGTTAGAAACAATGAACACTTTCGCCGCATATCGAATATTTCAACGTAATGTTCTTGCAATCTATTTAATGGCATTTGAATCGCGCTGGCAAGAAAAATCAATAGCGGCTCACGAAGTTTTTGCTCAAGCTTTGTCGCCAATTGAACCAGTTCTTCATTGCGATTAATGAAATTTTGATCTGGGTATACCAAACATGCAGAGGCGATTGCCCGTGCAATCTCTTTACTCATTTGGTCTGCCGATCTTTCATAATGTGAAAGTTTTCAATAGTGACCGGAACGGGTTTACCAGATGATTGGCCAAAAGGCCCAGAGTTTGGACCTAAGTCAACGCCATCGAGCGAGCAACCTGAATTCGTTCCCATATTTTCAAGATCCTTAGCTTGCTCAGTGTGAGCTGCAGGTATTACATACCGATCTTCATATTTAGCAATTGCCAGCAATCGATACATCTCATAAATTGATTCTTGATTCATTCCGACTGCTTCTGGGATTTCTGGTCTAGGTTCTCGTCCTAAATTGATGTCTCGCATGTAGGAACGCATTGCAGATAGTTTGCGAAGCGTAGCTTCAACTAATGCGGTATCCCCTGCAGTAAATAATTCGGCAAGGTAGGCAAGTGGAATTCGAAGTGCATTAATTGCACCGAAGAGATTGCCGGCATCTTCACCATCATGACCCGTTTCAGTTAGGACATCAACAATTGGTGACAGGGGTGGCACGTACCAAACCATTGGCAGGGTTCGATATTCAGGGTGTAAAGGAAGTGCAATTTTGTAAACCTTTGCAAGTTTATAGACGGGTGAGTTTTGAGCTGCTACTAACCAATCCTCTGGAATCCCTTCAGCTCGCGCTGCGGCAAGGACAGCAGGGTCATGCGGGTCTAGCATGAGGTCAAGTTGTGCTTGGTACAAATCTTTTTCATTTAGGGTAGCGGCAGCCTCCGTAACCCGATCTGCGTCATAGAGAAAGAGCCCTAAGTAGCGAAGGCGACCCACACAAGTTTCAGAACAGACCGTTGGAAGACCAATTTCAAGGCGTGGATAGCACAATGTGCATTTTTCGGCCTTACCGGTTTTGTGATTGAAGTAGACCTTCTTATATGGGCAGGCCGACACACACATTCGCCAGCCCCGACACTGCTGTTGATCAACTAGAACAATTCCATCTTCGGCACGCTTATACATCGCACCCGACGGACACGCAGCGACACACGCTGGATTTAGGCAGTGTTCGCAGATGCGTGGCAAATAAAACATAAATGTTTGTTCGAAAGCGAGCTTTACTTTAGTCGTGACATCTTCGGCGAGTTTTTTTAGAATCGGATCCTTTTCAATATTTTCCGGGCCTCCGCCTAAATCGTCATCCCAGTTGGCCGACCACTCAATCTTCATCGGCTTCCCTGTGATTAATGACTTGGGGCGTGCAACTGGAGTTTGTTGCCCTAAAGGCGCAGTAATTAAATTGTCATACTCATACGTCCAAGGTTCGTAATAATCCTTGATGTTGAGCATCCGTGGATTTGAAAAGATTGAAAGCAATCGGCGAACACGGCTCCCAGCCTTAAGGCGAAGTCGACCGCCAGGAGTAACGACCCAACCACCCTTAGCTTTAGCTTGGTCCTCATATCCACGCGGGTAGCCCTGGCCTGGTCGGGTTTCAACGTTATTAAACCACGCGTACTCAAGACCACTGCGATTAGTCCAAGCCTGTTTGCACGTTACTGAACATGTATGGCACCCGATACATTTATCGAGATTCATTACCATTCCCATTTGGGCCATGACCTTCATTAGTACTCCACCTCTTGTGAACGTCGGCGAATGACAGTTATTTCATCGCGCTGGTTACCGGTTGGTCCCAAGTAATTAAATGCAAATGTAAGTTGGGCATAACCGCCAATTAAATGGGAAGGTTTAATCATTAAACGCGTTAGCGAGTTATGAATTCCTCCGCGCTTGCCTGAAGTTTGCGCCAAAGGCACATCCACTACGCGATCTTTTGCGTGGTACATAAACACTGTACCTGCCGGCATACGATGGGAAACACACGCGCGGGCGACAACCACGCCATTTCGGTTATACGCTTCAATCCATTCATTATCTTTAACTCCGATGGTTGCAGCATCTTCAACACTTATCCAAATCTCTTGGCCACCTCGGGAAAGGGAGAGCATAAAGAGATTGTCTTGGTACTCCGAGTGAATAGACCACTTAGAGTGCGGAGTCAAATAGCGAACAGTAACTTCCTTCTCGGCTCCATCTCCTTGATTACCGAAGATGCGATGCATATTTAGCGGCGGCCTAAAGATTGGCATCTGCTCGCCCAGCTCGCTCATCCAATCATGATCGATGAAGAAATGTTGGCGACCAGTTAATGTGTGCCAAGGTTTTAATCGCTCAACATTTATCGCAAAAGCGGTATACCTGCGACCTCCATGTTCAGAACCTGACCATTCGGGACTTGTAATAACTGGGACGGGTCGTGCTTGAGTATCGGCAAATGTAATTCTCTTACCTTCATTATCCAGGGCTAAATCAGTTAACTTTTGGCCGGTCCGTTTTTCAAGAGCTCTGAAGCCAGCGACTGCAATGCGTCCATTAGTCGTACCCGACAGTGCGAGAATAGTTTCACACGCATCTACATCGCGAACAAGGGATGGGCGGCCCTCGGCAACACCGTGCGAGATCACCCCGTTCTTTCGGCGCAACATTTCAATCTCGGGCAGAACGCTCACTGGCACACCTTTGGTATTAGTGCCTAATTGATCTAGAAGCGGACCAAGTGCACTCATTTTTTCACCTAACTGGACGTAGTTACGTTTGACAACAACTAACTTAGGCATAGTTAGACCAGGAATTGGTTCTACATTCCCATCCCTCCAATCTTCAACAATCCCACTCGGATTGGCCATAGCATCCGGAGTATCATGCAAAAGTGGAACGACAACAATATCTTCGCGCTCACCCAAATGGCCTTTAGATTGTTCGGCGACCTGACGTCCCAGCATTTGGAAAATGTCGTAGTCGGTTTTAGTTTCCCACGGTGGATTTATTGCCGGTGTGAAAGCATGAATAAATGGATGCATATCCGTGCTAGAAAGATCATGTTTCTCATACCACGTTGCAGCGGGCAATAAGATGTCGCCAAATAAACCGGTGCTTGTCATTCTAAAATCGATAGAAACTAGCAGATCCAATTTCCCTTCGGGCGCGAGCTTTTGCCACTTGACATCGCGCGGGCGTGCATCAGGGCCATTTTCTTCGGCTCGTACAGAGTTATCAGTTCCCAGTAAGTGTTTAAGAAAATACTCATTGCCTTTACTTGAAGAGCCTAGAATATTTGCACGCCAAACAGTTAATACGCGCGGCCAATTTTCTGGTGCATCTGGATCTTCAATTGCGAATTTCAGATTTCCATTTTTTAACTCATTGACAACGTGAGCTGAAGGGTCTACACCGCGGGCGCGG
>JANLPM010000156.1:0-3133 GCA_031367265.1 Actinomycetes bacterium | reverse complement strand
AAAATTAATAAAAATTCCTTGAGCAGTTTCGGGACGTAAATAAGCCAACCCTGATTCATCTTCTACGGGTCCAAGATAAGTTTTTAACATTCCACTAAATTGTTTTGGCTCAGTAAACTGTCCCTTGTTGCCACAAGCTGGACAGTTAATCTCAAGTAACGATGTCGCTTCTTTTTTATGTTTGGCCTCAAATGCCTCCAACAAGTGATCTGCTCTATACCGCTTGTGACATGCCGTGCATTCAGTCAGTGGATCGCTAAAAGTTGAAACGTGGCCCGACGCCTCCCAGACCTCTTTAGATAAAATCACACAGGAATCAAGTCCTACAACGTCGTCGCGACCTGTCACCATGGATTTCCACCACTGACGTTTAACATTATTTTTAAGTTCCACGCCCAACGGACCGTAATCCCATGAGGCTCTAAGCCCCCCATAAATTTCAGATGATGGGTAAACAAAGCCTCGTCGTTTAGAAAGGCTCACTATATTTTCTAATCTATCCGTAGCCATGATTACCTCATCCGGCGAATATAAGAGCCGGTAAAGATGGGTGTGCCCGTCCGGCTGGATGTCGGCGAAAAGCAACTTCTGTCACTTTCGTAGTGTGGATTTTACTCGCTAATTGGGAGTTCATAGGCACCAGGCTCATCGATAGCTTGGGCTAGTAATGGAATCGCCAACATTTTTACGTTCATATTACTCAATGCTCTTCGATATGAGCCGATATTGAGCCAATGCGTAACAAGTGACCAGAGCGTTGCATCATCGAGGTTTTGTCCGTATTCGGCACTTAGATAGCCAGGACAAGCAGAAAGGGCCGATAGGGCCTGCTCTAAATGCTTTTGAAATTCTGCCGTTTCGGCTGATGGTATTTTGAATCGGGCAACTGCGAACATGAGTCGTAGCCTAATCGCGTTACTCTAAAACTATGAATCTCGCCATCTTATTTGCCATTTTTACGGTTATGGCGACCACGGCTGGAGGCGTTTTAGCCTTTAAATCGCGAGACCGTTTTCATTTAGTTTTAGGTTTATCTGCAGGTTTGTTATTAGGCCTCGTAGGCTTTGATTTATTGCCTGAAGTATTTTCTATGAACAAAGATTCAATAGCTGGCGTACCAGTTGTATCAGTTGCAATTTTAAGTGGATTTCTACTCTTGCATATTCTCGAGCGAAGTTTTGGGTCTCACGAGCCAGTTGAATCCGATTACGGCCACGAGCATGAACACCACTCAATCTCTGGAACGGTTGGCGCGTTGGCGATGGGTGGGCACGTATTTCTAGATGGTGTTGGTCTCGGTATTGCCTTCCGAGTAAGTACATCTCTAGGAATTGCAGTTTTCTTAGCAGTTGTTGTCCATGCCTTTAGCGATGGACTCAACACCGTTTCCATGTTGGTTAAAAGCGGCCATTGGACAAAATCGAGCAAGTATTTACTAAGTGTTGATGCAGTGGCAAGGATTGGTGGGGCTACATTGGGAAGTTATCTGGTACTCAATGACAAATACCTCGCACTGTATCTTGCGCTATTTTCTGGCTTTGTTATTTATATTGCGACATCTCATATTTTGCCGGAGGCCCACTCACGACATGAATCACGTTGGACTTTAGTTATGACTGCGATTGGCGTGGTAATTATGTGGGCGGTAGTAGCCGCTTCCTAAGCCCGACCGAAACGACGATCCCTAGATGAATACTCTTCAATGGCCTTCCATAAAGTTTTGCGTGTGACATCTGGCCATAAAACATCCATAAATACAAATTCGGCATAAACCGACTGCCACGGCAAAAAGTTGCTGCTGCGCTGCTCCCCAGATGAGCGTAAAAATAGATCTACATCGCTCATTTTTGGTTGGTCTAAATATTTGGCAAAAGTCTTCTCGGTAATCGCATCGGCATTAACTTTTCCTCGCTTAACATCGCGAGCAAGGGCAACTGCTGCATCAACGATTTCAGCGCGCCCGCCATAGTTAACACACATATTCAAAGTGAGCACCTTATTTTTCTCGGTTAACTCTTCTGCCATTTCGAGTTCATTAATGACACTGCTCCATAATCGTTTAGGCCGGCCAACCCACCGTACTCGAACACCCATTTCATGCATATCATCGCGACGTCGGCGAATTACGTCGCGGTTAAATCCCATAAGAAATTTAACCTCCTCCGGAGATCTGCGCCAGTTCTCAGTTGAAAATGCATAGGCACTAATCTCTTTCACACCGTATTCAATAGCTCCAGCAACCACGTCAAAGAGGGCGGCCTCGCCAGCTTCATGGCCTGCCGTGCGCGGTAGGCCTTTAGCTTTAGCCCAGCGACCGTTGCCATCCATTACGAGTGCAACGTGATTGGGAATATGTAGGTTCATACGCGCTCAACCATAGGCAGACTTCTTAAACCGCGCTCCAGGTGCCATTGTAAATATGCGGCAATGAGACCACTTGCCTCTCGACGAAATTTTGATTCACTAGCCGATGCGATGAGCCAATCACTTCTTAACAACGCATCCATCAATGTCAAAGTTTCAACTGATGGCGTTGCACATGCTGAAGGTCTGCAATCTGCGCAAACTGATCCTCCTCCAACTAGTGAAAAGTAGCGATGAGGTCCGGGCTTTTCACAGTTTGAACACAGCGTCATCGAGGGTGCGTATCCGGCAACA
This sequence comes from Actinomycetes bacterium, assembly GCA_031367265.1. Classification (GTDB taxonomy): domain Bacteria; phylum Actinomycetota; class Actinomycetes; order Nanopelagicales; family Nanopelagicaceae; genus Planktophila. The sequence continues at coordinate 475 of JANLPM010000156.1, read as the reverse complement.
TCAAGTGATCGCAAGAGAAATGCGTCGAGAATTAAAAGTGGTTCATAGCGATTTTCAGCGAGCACTCTCATCGCGCCAACAACTAAACCAAACTCTTTTACTGCAGGTTCATGTTCGTTTGGACTAAAGCGCTCGGCCGCTTCTAAAATCGCTGAAGCCACGGTCCAGCGCTGATAATCCTCGGTGAGTGCTTCGCCATAATTCATTATCGCTTCGACTTGAGTAACTGTGTCAAAGGTTTTTCCAGCATAAAGTTGAATATCAATATGACTACCTGGTTCAAGGCGCGCACCAAACTTTGAAAGAGTTCGCCGCACTCCCTTAGCCACTCCACGGACACGACCATGATCACGCGTCAACATAGTAATTATGCGGTCGGCTTCACCGAGTTTCTGGGTGCGCAGCACAATGTCTTCATCCCTCTACAAACTCATACTGGTAAAGGTAGTGCCACACAGTGAGGAATTAGCGTCAG
>JANLPM010000015.1:0-1853 GCA_031367265.1 Actinomycetes bacterium | reverse complement strand
GGTCGCTCAGGCAGTTCCGCACGCAAAGTTTCGATCCATGCCGCATCGGGTGCAACGGGTACTAAATCTGGCTCTGGGAAATATCGGTAGTCCTCGGCCTGCTCTTTTGAACGACCTGAACGGGTAAGACCTGACTCTTCTTGAAAGTGACGTGTCTCTTGAACTACGCGCTCGCCTTTATTTAATAACTCAGCATGGCGGATCATTTCCCCGCGAATTGCCCGCTCAACCGAGCGAAGCGAGTTCACGTTTTTAGTCTCACTTCTTGTCCCCAGAGTTTGCGCACCGATTAATCGGAGTGAAACATTGGCATCACAGCGAAGTGAACCCTGTTCCATCTTTACATCACTCACACCAAGAGATCGCAAAATATCGCGAAGCTCAGCGACGTATGCTTTAGCAACTTCAGGTGCATACTTTCCAGTGCCCGGAACAATCTTGGTAACAATTTCAACTAAAGGAATGCCGGCGCGGTTGTAATCAAGAAGTGAGTATTCGGCACCGTGAATACGTCCAGTTGTACCACCTACGTGAAGGGACTTGCCTGTGTCTTCTTCCATGTGCACGCGTTCGATTTCGATACGAAAAACCTTTGTGCCTTCATCGGTTTCGATTTCCACATCAACATAGCCATTGACACAGATCGGCTCGTCGTACTGCGAGATTTGAAAGTTTTTTGGCATGTCGGGATAGAAATAATTCTTGCGCGCAAAGCGAGAAAATGGCGCGATAGCACAGTTAAGAGCAAGGCCTATTTTTATCGTCGATTCAATCGCCTTTTCATTTACCGTTGGCAGCGCACCAGGCAGAGCTAAACAGACGGGACACGTTTGCGTGTTGGGCTCGCCGCCAAAGACGGTGCTGCAACCACAAAACATTTTAGAAACCGTGTTTAACTCCACATGAACTTCAAGTCCAAGGACAGGTTCATATGTGGCGATCACATCATCGTAAGTCAGTGCCATTTATTTGCCTGCCAAGGCTGGAATCTTTGAGAGCAATGGCGCGCCCCACTTAGTCAAAAGGGCGGCTTCAAGGGCGGCGCCAACTAAGTACATACGTTCATCGGCCATGGCAGGTGCCATAATCTGAAAACCTACGGGCAGGCCATCTTCTGGGGCTAAGCCCGAAGGTAGGGACATTCCACCAATGCCAGCCATGTTAACTGGAATCGTTGCAATGTCATTTAAGTACATTGCGATTGGGTCATTAGATTTCTCGCCGATTTTGAAGGCGGTCGTTGGACAAGTTGGTGAAACCATCACATCACATTTTTCAAAAGCGTTATTGAAATCTTGCGTAATAAGTGTGCGAACTTTTTGTGCACTTCCGTAATAAGCATCGTAATAACCCGATGACAGCGCATATGTTCCCAGGATAATTCGACGCTTTACTTCTCGGCCAAAGCCAACTTCCCGGGTTAAGTTCATGACAGATTCGGCGGATGCTCCATCTATATCGCCCACACGTAAGCCATAGCGCATCGCATCAAAGCGGGCTAAGTTAGAGGAGCACTCAGAAGGTGCGATTAAATAATAGGCCGCGAGCGCGTATTCAAAGTTCGGCGCTGATACTTCTACTATCTCAGCGCCAGCGGCGGCGAGAAGATCGAGAGATTCTTCAAAGCGCGTGCGAACTCCGCTTTGATACCCATCGCCATTTAACTCTTTAACAAAGCCGATTTTCATTCCCTTGATCTCGCCAGATTTTGCCGCTGCAACAACCTGTGGCACAGGTGCATTAATACTCGTTGAGTCTTTAGGGTCGTAACCGGCAATTGCCTCATGCAAAAGCGCAGCATCTAAAACCGTACGCGCACAAGGTCCAGCCTGATCAAGGGAGGATGAAAATGC
>JANLPM010000298.1:0-6470 GCA_031367265.1 Actinomycetes bacterium | reverse complement strand
CATACGTGTTTATTGGAAAGTTCAGTAGCCAAGCGCCAGATTTCTGATTAATTCAGTGTCAGTGCATTTTTCTTTGTAACCGATGTCTAATTGAGAAAAACCAAAACAGTATTCTTGTTTTCCAGTTTGCTGGGCGATAAGCGCCTTGTAGAAACTGGCGTTCTCTTCGGGATTTTGAGTTAGAAAAATAACCAACTTCTAACTTCTGCCCGCTCACCTGCTCTTTAATGTGAGCCCCGCCACCTAGGCGACGCATCGTCAGTTCGTCAAAGGCATCTTGGAGCCTCTTTCCGTATTGTCGCTTATTGTCGTATGCACTTTCATAAAACCATCGAAAATGTTTTGTTTCAGGATCATATTGGTGACGACGAATTACATAACGAACTATCGAATCGTCGTAGGGATCTACTTCAGTCATTGCTTGTTATCCTTTAACTTATAAAACCTGCTTCGCTTTGAGCAAAAAATTCGATTAAATGTTCAATTTGTTCGTTTCGAGATTTAGGAATGGGAGCTTCGCCTGAATAGCTATTTTCTGTTGAAAAAGCAGGGAGAGCGTGCCAGACAAATCGATCATCCTCAATTTTGTATTTGAGCAAGTAGTTACCGTTTTGACGGGGAAAGGATCCTCTTTCAAAAAGAATTGCGGCTTGCAATTCATATCTTGACCTCTCTACTTGCATTAATCTGAAACATTCAGCAATAACTTCCAACTCCCTAATCTGTTGCGCGGGAGTTAAGAAACTTTCGTCCATGTCCATAGAAAAAGAGTATCTTAAGTTCCACAGTCGATGGGATTAATTATGCGTGACAACACATGAAGTGCGTACGGCCATTTACCATCAATAAATGCCTTTGAATAAGCAATACCGTAATATGAAGTAGTTTCACGGTTTTTGCAAAAGGCATAAGTGTCAAAGTTTTCAACTTGATCTCGTGGAGAAGTTATCCCGATACTTCTCTTAGCAGTGCTGTAAACGAAATGATTAAGAAATTCACCCGTTTTCCACAACTCCACGGTCAAAGTAACTTTGACTTTGCGGTGATTGACATCTTGAGAATGCATCCACTTTCACCGCGCGCTTCCCAGTCTTGATCCAAAGGTCCTTTGATATGTGGGCGATACTAATTTCGATGCGGCAAGGCAATTTTGAACTTTGTGCCTCAGCGCTGTGATTACCTATTAGGGTAGTTATGACAAGCAATAAAGCAGTTATGAGCGCAGATACTTTTTGTGTCTTCATGTGCGAAGAGTCGCAATTTGACGCGACGACCCCCGGAAGTTATCCACAGCAGAGAGTGCAGGCCAGCGGAGGATGAGGGATTTGAACCCTCGAAAGGTTGCCCTTTACACGCTTTCCAAGCGTGCGCACTCGGCCGCTATGCGAATCCTCCTGAGGGGCAAAGACTATCGGTGGCTCTAACTATGATTACGCCAGATCCCTCGTACGGCGCTACCGTACCGAACTCCCCCAGGGCAGGAATGCAGCAAGGGTAGGTCCGCTCTGGCGGGTGTGCGAGGGGTCCCTTAAATTAAGGCGCTGATGAGTAGGTATGGAGGAGTGCGGCGATGTCTCTAGCTTTATATCGTAAATATCGCCCCTCACTCTTTGCCGATGTCATTGGCCAAGACCATGTCACCGTTCCACTATCTAATGCATTGGCAGGCGATCGCACACACCACGCATATTTATTTTCAGGTCCACGCGGTTGCGGAAAAACATCGAGTGCACGAATCATGGCGCGCTCGCTTAACTGTGAAAAAGGTCCAACACCTAATCCATGTGGAGAGTGTCAATCCTGTAAAGATCTAGTCGCAAATGGTCCAGGCTCTTTAGATGTGATTGAACTCGATGCCGCGACCCATGGTTTAGTCGATGATGCGCGCGATTTGCGCGACAAGGCTTTCTTTGCACCCGTACAAGGCCGATACAAGATTTATATTATTGACGAGGCACATCAACTTGGACCAGGAGCGGCAAATGCTCTTTTAAAAGTCGTCGAAGAGCCGCCTCCCCACGTTATCTTTATCTTTGCAACAACTGAGCCCGATAAATTAATTGCAACTATCCGCTCACGAACTCATCACTATCCTTTCCGTTTAGTACCTCCCGGAATTTTGGCCGCACATTTAGAAAAGATTTGTAATCTCGAAGGTGTAAGCGTTGCTAAGGGTGTTATTCCATTAGTTGTGCGTGCATCTGGAGGTTCAGTTCGTGATGCTTTATCCGTACTTGGCCAATTACTTGCCGGTGCAGGTAGCGATGGAGTTAGTTATGACATCGCCATTCAGCTACTCGGCTTTACTGATGGTGCGCTCTTAGATGATGCCATTGATGCCATCGCTGCCCATGATGGTGCGACATTATTCAAGACTATTGATCGTGTTATCGAAACTGGACATGACCCTCGCAGATTCACTAGCGATATGTTGGAACGCATTCGCGATTTGATGATTGTTGATGCGCTCAAAGATTCAACAGCTAACTCAATCCTGCGAGATTTACCTGATGATCAAATGGAGCGAATGCGCAATCAAGCTGGCCGAATCGGGGCGGCAAATCTTTCGCGCGCAGCTGATATCGCCGCCGAGGGTCTTACGCAGATGCGCGGCGCAACTGCCCCACGTTTAATGCTCGAACTCATTTGTGGGCGCATTCTTTTACCTATCGGTGATTCCAGTGAAACCGGAATGCTCTCGCGGATTGAACGTTTAGAGCGCGCAGAAAACTTGGCGCCAATGAGTTCCATTCGCACTTCAGAGGCTCACACCATTATGGTTGATAAGGCAGATGCGAAAGCTGAGGTTAAGAAGAGTGAACAAGCAGAGGTTGTAGCTGAGGTTAAAGAACACAGCTCAGCGAAACCTACTGCGAATCACTCTTCTTCGAAGTCGCATGGGGCTTTCGATATCACGGCGCTACGTCGTGCATGGCCCGATGTTATAGAAGATGTAAAGAAGCGCCGCAGACTTACTTGGTCCCTGCTCAGTGCCTCAGCTCAAGTGTTAGCCGTGGATGACACTGCGATAACTATCGGAATCGTGAATGCGGGTGCGCGGGATTCATTTGTGCGATCTGAGTCTGATGAGATTTTGCGCAAAGCATTTATCGATGTTGTTGGTATTGATCGCCGAGTTGAATGTGTCGTGGATCCATCAATAGATACAAATACACCAGCCGCGCGCGAGACCCGTACATCCGAGGCACCAACTGATAAAACTTTACTTTCAGGGGCTGCACTTTTAGCGCAAGAACTCGGCGCACGAGTGATTGAAAAATAGTAGATGTCAGGAATGTATGAAGGCGCAATACAAGATCTCATCGACGCACTTGGTCATTTGCCCGGTATTGGTCCAAAATCTGCACAGCGCATTGCATTCCATATCTTGCAGGCCGAACCTGAAGTCGCTGCGGCATTAGTAGATTCGATTCGAACGGTAAAAGAGCGGGTTAAGTTTTGTACAACGTGTGGAAATGTTTCAGAGGAAGATGAGTGTCGTATCTGCCGTGATCCGCGTCGAGAGAACATATCAATTTGTGTGGTTGAAGAGAGTAAAGATGTAAATGCAATTGAGCGGACGCGAGAATTTCGCGGTAAGTATCATGTGCTTGGTGGAGCAATCTCTCCAATAGATGGAATCGGTCCAGAACAGTTACGTATTCGGGAGTTAATGGCCAGGCTAAGTGATCCAGAAATCAGTGAAGTTATTTTGGCTACCGATCCAAATCTTGAGGGTGAGGCAACAGCCACCTATTTAGCTCGATTAATTAAGCCACTAGGTATCAAGGTCTCTCGGTTGGCTTCAGGTCTGCCGGTCGGCGGAGATCTGGAGTATGCCGACGAAGTCACGCTCGGACGGGCCTTCGAAGGCCGTCGCGATGTTTAATCTCATCATGTGGTACGTATTGCCTCTCATATAGTAAGAAAAGCCAAAAATCAGGTAGCCCCATGTAAATCAATAGGCCACCATTAATGCATGGGACTCATTGTTCAGAAATATGGTGGTTCATCGGTAGCCGATGCCGATGGTATGAAGCGAGTAGCAAATCGCATCGTGGCTGCAAAACGCGATGGTAATCAAGTCGTAGTTGTGGTCTCGGCAATGGGCGATACAACAGATGAACTTATTGAATTAGCCAAGCAGATCACCCCCATTCCTTCGGGTCGCGAACTAGATATGTTACTGACGGCGGGTGAACGAATATCCATGGCGCTGCTTGCGATGGCGATTACAAATTTAGGACATGAGGCACGTTCATTTACTGGTAGTCAAGCAGGTGTAATTACCACGTCGGCGCATGGTCGCGCACGCATCATCGATGTAACTCCCGGGCGAATTCAAGAAGCGTTAAAAGAGGGCGCGATTGCAATAGTTGCGGGCTTCCAAGGAATTTCACAAGATACTAAGGATGTTACAACTCTTGGTCGAGGAGGAAGTGACACAACTGCAGTTGCACTTGCAGCGGCATTAGATGCCGACGTCTGTGAAATTTACACTGACGTTGATGGAGTTTTCAGTGCAGATCCACGCGTCGTACCACAAGCTCGTAAATTAAAAACAGTTACATACGATGAAATGTTAGAGCTGGCGGCAAGTGGAGCAAAAGTGCTGCACTTGCGTTGTGTTGAATATGCGCGCCGATACGACTTACCGATTCATGTACGTTCATCTTTTACTACCAACGAGGGAACTTGGGTGGTTAAAGATCATCCAGAAGGAGTAGCCATGGAACAAGCAATCATCTCAGGTATCGCACACGATAAAAGTGAAGCTAAAATCACCATTGTCGGTGTGCCTGATCGAACGGGTGTCGCCGCTCGAATCTTTCAAGCTATTGCCGATGCAGATATCAACATCGACATGATTGTTCAGAACGTTTCCGCCGCAGCAACAGGGTTAACCGATATTTCATTCACATTGCCGAAAGCTGAAGGCCATGATGCAACATCAATTTTGCAAAAACTACAAGGCGAAGTTGGTTTTGCATCACTTCAATACGATGATCAAATCGGAAAACTCTCGTTAGTTGGTGCTGGAATGCGATCGCACCCTGGCGTGACGGCAACGTTTTTTGGTGCACTCTCAAACGCCGGCGTGAATATAGAGATGATTTCTACCTCTGAAATCCGGATCTCAATTATCTGCCGAGAGGCCGACGTTGAGCGCGGTGTTAGAGCGGCCCACACTGCATTTGAGCTAGATGCCGATCAGAACGAGGCGGTTATTTATGCAGGCACTGGTCGATGAGTAAACCATCGCTAGCTGTTGTCGGTGCAACTGGAGCAGTTGGCACGGTCATGCTTGGAATTCTTTCCGAGCGCCCCAATGTTTGGGGGGAAATTCGTTTAATTGCTTCGGCGAGAAGCGCGGGCAAAAAACTAATGTGCCGTGGTGAAGAATTAACTGTGGTTGCGCTTACTCCCGAAAGCTTTGATGGAATAGATGTCGCAATGTTTGACGTGCCTGATGAGATTTCAGCGCAGTGGGCGCCTATCGCGGTATCTCGTGGCGCCGTTGTAGTCGACAACTCTGGTGCATTTAGAATGGACATGGATGTTCCTTTAGTTGTACCAGAAGTAAATCCGCTGGAGCTAAAAAACCGCCCACGTGGAATTATTTCCAATCCAAACTGCACCACACTTTCTATGATTGTCGCTTTAGGCGCACTTCATCGGGATTATGATCTTCAAGAATTAGTCGTCGCTTCTTATCAGGCGGCATCGGGAGCTGGCCAAGCAGGCATCGATATATTGCGCGAGCAGTTAACACTAGTCGCCGGAACAAACGTAGGTGATAGCGCAGGCGACCTTCGTAAAGTTATAACTGATAATGGTCCATTTCCTGCGCCCCTTGCGCTAAATGTTGTGCCATGGGCGGGATCGTTAAAGGAAGATGGATACTCATCTGAAGAGTTAAAAGTGCGCAACGAATCACGCAAGATTCTAGGTCTGCCTCACCTTAAAGTGGCGGCAACATGTGTGCGTGTTCCCGTGATTACTACTCACTCACTTGCAGTCCATGCAGTTTTTTCACGAGAGCCTTCCCGAAAAGGCGCGCAGGATATTTTAGAGAAGGCAGCTGGAGTCAAATTAGTTGATGACCCTGCTAACCATAAATTCCCAACTCCGGCAGATGCAGTCGGCACGGATCCAACTTGGGTGGGCCGAGTCCGAAAAAGTATTGATAACCCCATGGCTCTTGATCTATTTGTCTGTGGTGACAATTTACGTAAAGGTGCCGCATTAAATACGGCTCAGATTGCCGAACTTCTCGCGCTAGAGTTCACGCTATGAGTATAAAAGAGTCGCTACGAAGCGACCTTACCGAAGCCATTCGCGGCCGCAATGTTATTTCTTCAAGCACAATCAGAATGGTTTTAACGGCAATAACTAATGAAGAGGTTGCCGGTAAAGAGGTGCGGATTTTAAGTGACGATGAAGTCATAGCCGTCCTTTCCCGAGAGGCC
>JANLPM010000283.1:0-2657 GCA_031367265.1 Actinomycetes bacterium | reverse complement strand
CATTACTGTGCCTGCCGAAGTTATCGCCAATACTTCATCCTCCTCACGAAGGACCAATGCCCCAACTAATGAACCTCGTGAACTCTCATCAATCTTTGCCGCCTTAATACCAATTCCTCCGCGCCCTTGAAGACGATACTCGTCAATGGGAGTTTTCTTGCCAAACCCACCATCGGTAGCTGTAAATACAAATGAGTGTGCAGCAAGTTCTCCGCTGATAAGCGCCATCGTTAGCAGAGAGTCTCCAGTACGAAATTTCATACCAATGACGCCGGTAGTAGAGCGACCCATTGGGCGCAATGACTCTTCGTCGGCGGTAAAGCGAAGAGACATACCTTTTGTTGAAACAAGTAATAGTTCATCATTGGTATTAATTAGTGATGCACTAACAACTTCATCTCCGCGTTTTAAAGCGATCGCAATTAAACCGCCCGTACGCGGGGAGTCAAACTCTAGTAAAGGCGTCTTTTTCACCAGTCCGCCTTTAGTTGCTAGCACCAAGTACGGTGATATTGAGTAATCTCTTAGGGATAAGACTTCGGCGATTTTTTCGTCAGGTTTAAAAGCCATTAGGTTGGCGACGTGTTGACCACGGGCATCTCGACCGGCATCGGGAAGCTCATGAACTTTGGCTCGATAAACCCGCCCTTGATTTGTAAAAAATAATAACCAATCATGAGTTGAGGCGACAAAGAAATGATCGACAACATCGTCCTCTTTTAATGCCGCTCCTTTTACTCCTCGGCCTCCACGGCGTTGCGACCTATAAAGATCAGCCATGGTGCGCTTTGAGTAACCGCCCCTTGTAATCGTTACGACCACATCCTGGTTAGGAATTAAATCTTCAGCGCTAAAATCGCCTTCACTTGCCACGATTTGCGTGCGACGCTCATCGCCGTACTTTGAGACCAGTTCAACAAGCTCGGTTTTGACTATTTCACGCTGCTTTTCTACGCTCACAAGGATCGCATTTAACTCAACAATATCCTTCATCAGTCCGTCAAACTCATCATTTATTTTCTGGCGCTCTAGCGCTGCGATACGACGCAGTTGCATATCTAAAATAGCGTTTGCTTGAATTTCATCGACGTCAAGAAGTTTCATCAATCCAGTTCGGGCCTCTTCAGGAGTTGTTGAGGCTCGAATAAGGGCAATAACTGCATCTAAGGCATCTAAGGCTTTCAAATAACCCTGCAAGATATGAGCTCGGCGCTCTTTTTCAGTTAAGCGGAATTTTGTTCTGCGAACTATTACTTCCACTTGGTGTTCGATGTAATAACGGATAAATTCGTCAAGTCGCAATGTTCGCGGTACGCCGTCAACCAGGGCCAACATATTGGCGCCAAAAGTATCTTGAAGTTGCGTATGTTTGTATAAGTTATTAAGAATGACCTTTGGAATGGCGCTGTTGTGGAGTACAACTACTAAGCGCTGGCCCAAACGTTCATTGCCCTCGTCACGAACATCGGCGATTCCCTTAATTTTTCCATCTTTTACTAGCTCGGCGATTTTTAACGCTAAGTTATCGGGATTTACTTGGTAAGGAAGTTCACTGATTACCAGGCAGGTTCGTTTATTTATCTCTTCAACTTGTACGACGGCGCGCATTGTGATTGAGCCGCGTCCCGTCCGATAAGCGTCTTCAATCCCTCCTCTACCAACAATTAAAGCTTTTGTTGGAAAGTCTGGCCCTTTTACAATTTTTAGTAGTTCATTGAGAAGTGTTTCTTGTTTTAACTCAGGGTGATCAAGTGTGTAAACAACGGCTTCACCAATTTCACGAAGGTTATGCGGTGGAATATTCGTAGCCATTCCAACGGCGATTCCAGCACTTCCATTTACTAAAAGATTGGGAAAGCGGGAAGGCAAAACGGTTGGCTCTTGAGATCGGCCGTCATAATTAGGCACGAAGTTAACGGTGTCTTCATCAATATCGCGCATCATTTCCATTGCGATAGGCGATAAACGAGCTTCGGTGTAACGCATTGCCGCCGCAGGATCATTACCTGGAGAGCCAAAATTTCCATTGCCATCTATTAATAAATAGCGGAGGGACCAGTGTTGGGCTAAGCGAACAACTGAGTCATAAATAGCCGTGTCTCCGTGCGGATGGTAATTACCCATCACGTCGCCGACGATGCGAGAGGATTTGTAGTAACCCTTATCTGGACGATAGCCCGCGTCATACATCGCATAGAGAACGCGGCGATGAACGGGTTTTAATCCATCTCTTACATCAGGTAAAGCGCGACCTACAATTACCGACATTGCATAATCAAGATAGGAGCGTGCCATCTCAACTTGTAAGTCAACAGTTTCGATTTTATCGAAATTCGCCAGATTTTTTGGGTTTAAATTATCCATTAGATATCCAAAAATCTAACATCTTTAGCGTTGCGTTGAATAAATGCGCGGCGTTTTTCTACATCTTCACCCATAAGTACTGAAAATAAATCATCCGCCGCGGCAGCATCTTCTAACATCACTTTAATGAGAACTCGATGTTCTGGATCCATGGTCGTGTCCCACAGTTCTTTAGCAGGCATTTCACCTAAACCTTTAAAGCGTTGAATCCCATCATCTTTAGGCAGGCGTTTTCCATTATCTAATCCGATTTGAATCATACCGTCGCGTTCACGATCACTAAATGCATATTC
>JANLPM010000148.1:0-6165 GCA_031367265.1 Actinomycetes bacterium | reverse complement strand
CAATTGCTTGGGCTTGTAAGGCTGCAGTTGGCCAAAATGAAGGCATCTCGCTAACCCCCCACAAGTATTCGTCGGCTAAACGAACTGAGTTAGTTAGTTCTAGTCGATAACCCAGGGTCAAATCTTTCACCGCCTTTACTTGGATTTGTCCGTATCGATATTTTTTCGTTGAACCCAGTTGAGTAACTGAAATAATCGAATCAGTTCCTGCTAAATAACGTGTGCCACTCCAGCGAATGGTGAAATTGCGACCCTCAGTGATGGTAGACAAATTTTTCCCGATTTTAATACTTGGAACAACATTTGCACCAAGAACTGAAAAATTAAGTGCGGCTTTGTTTGAAAAGACTGCGACTGGAATGGCGTCAACCTGATTGCCAATATCGCCTAAATATAATTGAATGACGGCGCCATTAGTACTTGAAGTAATCTTTGTACTACTCAAAAGATGTCCGATATTAATCCGTAAAATCTTTGAATCATCTAGCGGCTCGATTATTACATCCTTATAAAAGTATTGAAGTATCTGTGACGAACTCTGGCCAACTAGAGCCATGGAACGCGCGCCCATTTGTGAGAGTCCAACGCCATGACCATAGCCTGAGCCATGAAAAGAAAACTCTGCAGGAACATCTACCGCTAAGGCTGGAGTCGTGAACGAGGAGAGACAGAAAACAAGTGCCAGCAGTTGCTTAGACATCCTCATCGATAGCTGCACTCTTTCCGACCTGTAAAAACTCTTGGTAGGCATCGATAGTCACTTGCGGATCACCACGTTGAACTAACTTTCCCTTGTGTAGCCAAGCAACGTCATTACAGACTTCGCGTAATGTCGCCATTGCATGACTCACAAGTATGAGTGCGCGATCATCACTTCGCAGCTCTTTAATGCGGTTGAGCGACTTCTCCTTGAATTTGGCATCTCCGGCGCTGAGCGCTTCATCAACGATCAAAATATCTGGGCGAACTGTGGCGGCAACTGAAAAGGCTAAACGTGAAAACATACCCGATGAGTATGAGCGCATCGGAGAGTCGATAGCATCGCCCAACTCTGAAAAATCAGCGATTTCCTGGAATCTCTCCTGAATCTCCTCGCGCGACATTCCCGCAGCTAATCCGCCGAGAAAAACATTATTGCGGCCTGAGAGCGACGGATTAAATCCAACACCTAAAGCCAACAACGTGCTCACGCTTCCATAAACTTCAATGCGCCCTTGAGTCGGTGGAATAATTCCAGCAATAACGCGCATCATTGAAGATTTACCCGCGCCGTTTGTCCCAATCACTCCTAAAACTTGGCCATACTCCACATCTAGATTTATATCATCGAGGGCCCGAATAACACGCGTGTGTTTTCCACCTCGGCCTAAAGTTTTTACGCGCGCCTTTAATGTCGGCCGACGATCAATGGCGGTGGTATATGTAAGACCTAAACCACGGACTGAAACCGCAATCTCATTAGTCTTATGTGCATTAGAGGCGGACAGCAAATTCGCGCTCCCTTGATAAGAAGAAATATGTACCAATGAGAAATATTCCCAACGCCCACGCTAAGCTAACTAATAAACTAGAAATTTTAGGTGCTTGCCCATGGACTAAGACGCGTGACCAACTATCGAGAATTGGGAAAAGTGGATTAAATGACTCTATTTTCAATAACTTTGGCTTTAGGGCCGATGCTTCATACAGAATTGGCGAAAGATATAGCAGTGTCCTCGTCAGGTATGGTAAAAAACTTGCAATATCGCGGAAATAAACATTGATACAAGAGATTGTTATCGCCAGTCCAAGTGCAAGTAGAATGACAATGAAAAGAATTGGAAGGGCCCAAAACATCTTCCACGTATATGGCAACCCAAGGACAGTGCGAATGACGAAAAAAACGAAGAGTGTGGGTAGAAATTTAAAAAGCGCGATGACGACCGCCGAAATTGGTAAAATAATCCTGGGAAATGCGGTGTTAAGAATGAGCCGCTGGCCAGCTGTAATGGATTTAACTCCTCCAATAAGTGAGTTAGAGATCAGGTAAAACAGGAATAGAGTTGCAGTCAGGTGAGCGTATCTCGCGCTATCTGTGGAGCCACGGATAATATCAATTAAGAGGAAATAAACCGCTGACAGTAATAGAGGGTTAAGAATTAACCACATCTGACCAAATACCGAGTCAAAGTGTTGTTCACGAAGCTCTGAACGTGAAAACTCCGCAATAAATCTACGGCGGGACCATAGAGATTTCCAGTAACGAATCAGTGGCGGCAGGCCAGCCCTAAAGGGTTCATAAACCTGCGACGGTGCGCTCATAGTCGCAAGGCTACCTTACGGTACAAGCGACTTGGGCGATGTAAGGAAGCCAGCCCCCCAGCACATATGCATTGTAAGGAGAATTAACGGTAAAAATACTACTTCGTTATAAGATTTTCCGATTACGAACGATGCACATAGAATGAAAATCGCATAAACAAGGGATGGCAGAAGAAAAATAGTCGAAACTAACACACCAAGAATTAGCGAGAGCGACGTGACTAGAACGGTAAATGGTGGCGCTAAGTATCGGTAGTTAATTGTTCCCTCATGTCGACGTGAAACTACTCGCCGCCAGCGACCATATTCAAAGTATTGGCGAGCTAATGCACGCACGCTCGAACGAGGACGATAAGTAACAACTAATCGTGGATCAAAGAAGACAACACCTCCTACGGCACGCAAACGAAAATTCAGCTCCCAATCTTGGGCGCGCGTAAATCTTTCATCAAATCCACCGACGGCGAGTAAAGCCTCTTTTCTAAATGCACCTAGGTAAACCGTATCTACAGAACCGGCAGAACCGCCGGTATGAAACCGAGATACACCAACTCCAAGCGAGCTACGCATTGCTCGAGCTACGGAGCGTTCAAAAACATTCTCGCCAATAGCCGCCATAACTCCGCCCACATTTACTGCGCCGGTTTCGGTAAGAATTTCCATAATTTGTGTCAGGTAATTGATGGGGATTTTTGCATGTCCATCTACTCGAACAATGATTGAATAATGAGAAGCTTTAACTGCCAGATTTAAACCGGCGGCAGTTCGACCAGTTGGGTTAAGCACAATTACCACGCGAGGATCTTTTTGCAGGAGTTTTTGGGCGATTGATTCAGTTGCATCGCGCGAGGGGCCGATGGCAAGAATTACTTCAAGCTTGCCTTGAAAATCCTGAGAAAGAATTGCATGTATTGCCTCCTCCAAATGCGCGGCTTCATTGCGAACGGGAAGAATCACCGAGATTTCACGCCTCGGTGGGCCATATAACTCATTTGCGGATGTCGTCATAACCCACCACCGTATCGCTGAAGTAGTCTTCGCCTGTGAAAGCGACGCGTCTAGTACGAATTATTACCTCACTATCCATTGCTATCGTCGCAGTTGCGGCAATTGCCTGGTTAGGGTTGGGTCAGGTCAGCGGAGCGATTAACCGAATCGATGTCTTCAGTACTTTAACCAAGCGCCCAGATAAACCGACCACTGCACTCAATTATCTGCTAGTCGGCTCGGATACACGTGAAGGATTAACTAAAGCTCAGTCAAAGGTTTTGCGCGTGGGCAGTACTAAATCTGCTGCGGGTGCGCGTTCAGACACCATGCTGTTGGTGCATATTTCAAAGGCACGAGATAAAGCCACCATCATTTCTCTACCTCGCGATTCACTCGTGACAATTCCCGAACACTCGTCTTCATTATCTAAAGCTAGAATAATCGCTGCAGGCAGCGGAAAATTAAACTCAGCATTTGCATGGGGTGGTGCGCCACTTCTCATTCAAACCATTGAAAATGAAACTGGCGTGCGTGTTGATCACTATATTGAAATTGGCTTTGCAGGCTTTGCTGGAATGGTTGATGCGCTTGGCGGAATTGAAGTCTGCACCAAGAAAGATATCAATGATCCAAAGAGCCACTTAGTCTTGCCTGCAGGCGTTCATTCTCTGGACGGTATCGAGGCGCTGAAATATGTACGAACACGTGACTTTGATGGAATGGGCGATCTTGGACGGATGCAACGTCAACAACAGTTTATGAGTGCAGTGCTCAGAAAAGTTACCAGCACAGGGGTACTTCTCAATCCTGTTAAATTAATTAAGTTCTTTGACGCGGCAATCGCGACAGTTAAAACGGATTCACAACTCAACACTGCTGATCTGTTAACTTTGGCTAAGCAACTCAAAAATCTTTCGGCTAGTAAAGTGCGGACGTTAACAATTCCATTAAGCAATGCCAATGCGCGCGTAAGCGGACTTGGTTCAGTTGTTGTCTGGGATAAAGTGTTGGCTCCAGATCTATTTAATCGATTGCGTCTAGATTTGCCGTTGGTCAACGAAGTTACACCATCACCATCGGCATCTTCGAGCGTATCTGCCTCTCCTGTCCTCATCGATAAATTTAAGACTCGCACCGCAGCCGAAAATCCTTGCGGCGCACTCAAGTAAACTCAAAGCTATGGAATTAACGCTCTCAGTCATCGGTTGCGGATATTTAGGTGCAACCCACGCAGCATGTATGTCCTCACTTGGTTTTAAAGTCATTGGCTTAGATACCGATCCTGATAAAGTGGCGATGCTCTCTCGCGGCGAACTTCCTTTTTATGAACCTGGTCTAGACATTCTTTTGGCAAGCGAGATTAAATCGGGACGATTAACATTTACATCTGATGTCTCAGCAATTGAATCGGCCGATATTCACTTTCTCTGTGTTGGAACTCCGCAGGTTAAAGATGGTTTGGCCGCCGATCTCACCTTTGTGACCTCAGCCGTACGGGCAATTGCCCCGCATTTAAAAGCAGGCTCGCTCGTTGTGGGCAAATCAACCGTTCCAGTTGGAACGGCCGAAACTCTGCGCCAGACTTTAACTATCTCTGCGCCAGAAGCAGATCTTGCATGGAATCCTGAGTTCTTGCGGGAGGGTTTTGCCCTTGAAGATACGCTGCGACCTAATCGCATTGTGGTTGGTGTTACCAATGATCGAGCTGAGGAGATTCTTAAAACGGTGTACGCACCGATTCTTGCGCTCGGCACTCCTTGGATTCGCACTGATCTTGCAACCTCCGAACTCGTAAAAGTTGCAGCTAACTCTTTTCTTGCGACAAAGATTTCCTTTATCAACGCCATGGCTGAAGTCTGCGAAGCGGCCGGTGGAGATGTGACAGTACTTGCGAAGGCAATTGGATATGACCCGCGAATTGGCCACCGATTTTTGCAAGCAGGTATCGGTTTTGGTGGTGGTTGCTTACCTAAAGATATTCGTGCATTTATGGCACGCGCCCAGGAGCTCGGAGCAAAACAAGCCCTGGAATTTCTACGTGAAATTGATGCCATTAATTTGCGGGCGCGCCAACGAGTAATCGATGTTGTCCGGAGTGAGCTAACGCAGGATTTAACTGGTTATAAAATCGCAGTTCTCGGTGCAACTTTTAAGCCAGATAGCGATGATGTACGTGACTCCCCAGCATTAGATATTGCCGCAGCACTCCTTGCCGCAGGCGCACATGTTGTGGTCAACGATCCTAAAGGAATCGAACCCGCCCGAAAGCGCTTTCCTAAACTTAACTATTCAGAGTCAATCACCGAATGCGTGAAGGGAGCCGATTTAATCCTGCATTTAACTGAATGGAAGCAATACCGCGAGTTAGATCCGTTGCTGCTTGGGCAATTAGTAAAAAACAAATCCATTATTGATGGTCGAAATGCACTTGACCGTGAATTATGGCGCGCAGCAGGATGGAAGTTTCGCGCGTTAGGACGCTGCGATTAAAGAGGAAGAAGTTATCGACGCCGTCCTAGCAATGAAAACTTGGGCCGTTGTTGGACTTGGCAACAACCCCAACCGCGCCGCGTTTGGTGTCGCAAAACTATTGCAGGAAAAGGAACATCGAATAATTCCGGTCTATCCCCGCGCCGAAATTGTTCACGGAGAAATCGGATACAAAACACTTAGTGAAATTGGGCAACCAGTCGATGTCGTCGACTGTTTTGTAAACTCTTCGCTTGTCGGAAAAGTAGTCGATGAGGCTATTGCAATAGGTGCTAAGGCAGTTTGGTTGCAATTGGAAGTCATTGATTATGCAGCTATCTCACGTGCACAAGCAGCTGGCTTATTAACCGTTATGAATCGCTGTCCAGCAATCGAATATCGAAG
>JANLPM010000263.1:0-1544 GCA_031367265.1 Actinomycetes bacterium | reverse complement strand
GAATTGTCGTGTCTTTGGTTACGAGTTCACGATCGCGGCGACGAAGTTCAGTTACATTTTGAAGTAAAACGATTGCTCCGGTTCGGTCTTGACCTTGCAAAATCGGCAACACTAATAAATCAATCGTAGCTCCTTGATTATCAATCTCAACACGCCTTAACACTTTGCCATTTAAACGAGTACTTATCGCCTCTTCATGGGCATCAGGAGAGTTTTTTATGACGGCTTCAGCAACATCACCTAATCGATGCTTTTCAATCTCACTTTTCCAACCCATTCGACTAAAGGCCGAACGTGCATTCGGACTTGCAAATGAGATGACACCGTTGACATCTAATCGGATTAAGCCATCACCCACACGCGGTACTGGCTCAAAGAGTGATCCCGCGTCTTTGTATGGAAATGTACCTTCAGCAACCATTCGATATAGTGAGTGGGCAATTTCTCGGTAATTGAGCTCAAGGGCGCCGGGGAATCTCATTAAATCGGAGTTTCGATGTCGTGAAATGACTGCGATAACTTGACCTTCAAAGAGAACTGGAATTGCCTCTTCTTTGATCATTAAATCTCCAAACTTTTCTGGCTCAGAGTTTCGAATAATTTCACCGCTTGAGAGCGCCTCATCAATTCGGCTTTTACTGCCCCACATAACTTCATCACCTATGACATCACCAGAAAAAACGGTTGCTGCCGTTGTCGGACGAATATGGGCAACTGCAACGTGGCCGGTCGGCCAGAGCTTTACATCTTTTCTAATTGGCACCCAAAGAATGAGATCTGCAAATGACAAATCCGAGAGCAACTGCCAATCTGCAACTAACTCTCTAAGGCGATGAGCTTGATCAATCGTTATCGAACTTCGGGAATGGATAAGTGTTTCAAACTGCGGCATTTTTACTTCCAATTATCTAACTCTAGAGAAATTTCCTGGGTTGCGTACCAAATTAATTCATCATCATCGGTATGAGATAAAAGTGCACATTGAACTTGACTCCAGGCAAGCGAGGACGTCAATGCAATGGTATTTTCATAATTTTCTCCGCATTGCCCACTTTCTAACTCCAATGCTAAAACGATTCCAGGTGCTGATTGCCTGGTCCGAATTTCCAGCCCTTGAATGCCGGCTAGATGCGAGAGTAAAAACTCAATTTCCTCCTCATCGCAATCAAGATTGGCCCGTATAAAAGTTTGTGTCGGAGCAAATACTCTTTCGGCAACAAAGCTTTGTGAGAACAAAAAAGTAGTTAGGTCGCTATGAGCGATCGGAAGGTATCCACGCATACGTCAATAGTATTAGATGTTAACCAACCATCTCACTTGCTATTTTTGCTATCGACTTGCGTAAGGCTGAACGCTCATTTACCTCAATTAACGTAGATTTTTGCAGTTCAGCCGAGCTCGCAGCACGGCTATCGCGAGCAATGACACGAACACATAGTGGTCTCAGTGCGGTAGTTGTTGCCAGAAATTTGGCTTCCTCATCGGCGCCTTTTCGACCTTGGGAGCGCATATTCAGAGTGAAACTCAGCGCGCTTCGAATCGCC
>JANLPM010000193.1:0-2085 GCA_031367265.1 Actinomycetes bacterium | reverse complement strand
CATAGCCGGAAATATTCTTTATGTTTTGGAAGCTAACCCTCGCGCTTCTCGTACCGTACCCTTCGTAAGTAAAGCAACGGGAGTGGCGCTAGCTAAAGCGGCCGCCCGTATTTCGCTCGGAACATCAATTGCCGAACTTCGCACTGCTGGCATGCTCCCTGAAAACGGTGACGGTATAGCAAAAGGTGTGTGCGTCAAAGAGGCGGTACTGCCTTGGAATCGATTTCGTCGAACCGATGGTCGCGGTGTAGATGCAATTCTTGGCCCTGAGATGCGCTCAACAGGTGAGGTCATGGGAATCTCACCTAGCTTTGGTGAAAGTTATGCCAAATCGCAGATTGAAGCTTTTGGTCCACTTCCAAAAGGCGGCACGGTATTCATTTCATTGGCAGATAAAGATAAGTCTGCTGGTATGCAAGCAGCGCGGGATTTGTCCGAATTAGGTTTTATCATTCTGGCCACCGCAGGTACTGCTGCAGCTTTAACTGAGCACGGAGTACAGTCGATAACTGTACGCAAATACTCTGATGGAACGGGTCCGATGGGTCAACCAACTATCCTGGATATAATCAACACAGGTGATATTGATCTGGTAATAAATACTCCAGTAGGCCGAGGTACGCGCGCCGATGGTTGGCTTATACGCACTGCGGCAGTACAACGCTCAATACCAATCATTACTACTACCGCAGGTTTTAACGCGGCAGTCGAGGGAATTAGGTTTCTACAATCGAATAAACTTTCGATTAAATCGCTGCAAGAATGGCTGGATTAACCATGGCGCAAATCAATAAAAACGCTGCGCAAATTAAAGCCACACTAGTTGCAAATAAAAAGGTTGGTCAGTATCACCAATTGATTATTAATATTGGAGATATCGCGAACTTTTGTAAACCGGGAAATTTTGTGGCTATTAGTGTTGGTGGTGATACATCGCGAATGGTATTGCGCAGAGCTTTTGCAATTTCACGTGTCTCAACAAGCTCAACTTTTGGCGGCACAATGGAGTTGATTATCGCCCCTCTTGGAGCGGGAAGTACCTGGCTTTGCGCCCAGAGCGAAGGAACGATCTTGGATATTGTGGTCCCACTGGGTAACGCCTTTGGTATTCCCACTGAGCCGGTTGCGACACTACTTGTTGGCGGTGGTTATGGCTCTGCACCGCTCTTTGGTTTAGCCGAACTACTCCATGCACGTGGATGTCGAGTAGATATGTTGCTCGGCGCCAGTACCGCCGGAAAAATCTATGCACCAATGGAGGGTAAGCGATCAGTTAACTCATTACGCATATTTACCGAGGATGGTTCGATGGGACAGACCGGTCGCGTAACGCAGCCGATTGCCGAACTCATAGAGAATCTAAGCACCGCTGTGATCTATTCCTGTGGACCAATGGCAATGCTGGCAGCAATCGATGAAATTACCAGAGGCACTGATGTTGTTCACCAATGTGGCGTTGAAGAATCCATGGCCTGTGGAATTGGAATTTGCATGACCTGTGTACTTCCCGTTAGTGATGGAGCCGGAGTAGTTTCAATGCTTCGCTCATGCATTGATGGCCCAGTCATGGATGGATCTCATGTGCAGTGGAATACATCTGGGGGTACCGCATGAGTACCTTCGATTTCTCCACAACATTGGGCAACGCTTGGTTCCCATCACCGATTTTTACCGCTAGTGGATGCGCAAGTTCTGGACGAGAACTCGCACAATTCATTGATTTGCGCGATATTGGTGCAGTCGTAACCAAATCGATTATGAACAAAGCACGTTTGGGGCGCCCTACTCCACGTATGGCTGAAACTGCGAGTGGAATGCTCAACTCGATTGGCTTGCAAGGCCCAGGAATAGATAAATTTATTGAACATGACATCGCCTTTTTAGTTGAGCAAAAAGCCCGCATCATTGTTTCGATTGCAGGGGAGAGCGTTGAAGAGTATGCAATCTTAGCCAGAAAACTGCGTGCAGTCGCGGGAATAAGTGCAATTGAAGTCAACATTTCCTGTCCCAATGTTGAAAACCGTGGAATGGTTTTTGCGTGCGATAGCGATGCCGCACGTCGCGTGGTCGATGGTGTTCGCCGAG
>JANLPM010000188.1:0-1989 GCA_031367265.1 Actinomycetes bacterium | reverse complement strand
TCCAAATCATAGAGTCTGAGGAGTTCATTCTCGTCGACTTTGAGCGCTCGAGCAATATTGCGAACATGTCCTCGTGCATATGTATCACCGCCGCAATGAGAAAAATCATCGGCTTCAATTTCGCGCAATAAAGTTAGGCGAATACTGGTTGCTTGAGATAATTCATCGATAGAGAAGGAGGCATCCTTTCGCGCCTTTACTATTGACGAACCAAGCGACATCCGTTTTTTCCTTAGAATGAAAAGTACGAGAGTAGAGGGTAATTATAGAACTTAGTTGATGACATTGAGAAGTATAAAGGAAGAACAGGTTGAACAAATCTAGGTTAGTTTGCGCTCAGTCGGGTCCAACTAGGTTGCGTCGGAGTTTTTTTAGTTGGAAAAGTTAGTTAATAACCGCGAAGAGTAGCTAAGACTGAATCAAGTTCATCGGCTTTTACCATCACAATTCTTGCCTTTGATCCCTCCGAAGGGCCAACGATTCCGCGGGACTCCATCAAATCCATCATCCTGCCAGCTTTCGCAAAACCAATGCGAAGTTTTCGCTGCAACATTGAAGTCGAACCAAATTGTGTCGTGACAACAAGTTCGACAGCTTGGCAGAGAATTTCCAAATCATCACCAATCTCCTTATCAACCATTTTAAAGTTATTAACGGGTGCAGTGACATCCTCTCGATACCTAGGTTTAAGCTGTTTTTTAACGTGGGCAGTTACCGCTTCGATTTCTCGCTCTGAAACATATGCTCCCTGTATACGAACTGCACGACTGGCACCCATTGGAATAAAGAGCGCATCACCTTGACCCACCAACTTTTCGGCACCAGGCGTATCTAAAATGACACGGCTATCGGCCAGTGAACTAGTCGCAAAAGATAAACGTGACGGAACATTTGCTTTAATGAGACCAGTTACAACATCAACTGAAGGACGTTGAGTCGCTAAAACTAGATGAATGCCGGCAGATCGAGCTAACTGGGTAATTCGAACCACCGACTCCTCCACCTCTTTAGCGGCAACGATCATTAAATCTGCAAGCTCATCAATAATTACCAGTAGGTATGGGTAAGGCTCAACGGTTCTATCACTACCTTCTGGGACAATTACTTTTCCTGCTCGCACTGCCTTATTAAAATCATCTATATGTCTAAAACCAAAAGTTGAGAGATCCTCATATCGCAAATCCATTTCGCGAACGACCCAAGTCAATGCGTCGGCCGCTTTTTTCGGACTAGTGATAATCGGTGTGATTAAATGTGGAATCCCTTCATAAGCCGTCAATTCGACACGCTTAGGATCGATTAAAACCAAGCGCACTTCATCAGGAGTTGACCTAGAAAGAATTGAAATAATCATGGCATTAATCATTGAAGATTTACCCGCACCAGTTGCACCTGCAACAAGTAGATGCGGCATCTTGGCAAGATTAGCGCAGATAAAGTTGCCCTCTACATCTTTACCAAGGGCTACTAACATTGGGTGGTGATCTTGACCAGCAACCGAGGAGCGCAAAACATCACCAAGGGCAACAATCTCGCGGTCTGCATTAGGAATTTCAATTCCAACCGCCGACTTGCCAGGTATTGGCGAAAGAATTCGAACATCACCGCTTGCAACGGCATAAGAAATATTTTTTGCAAGCGCGGTGATGCGTTCAACTTTTACTGCGTTGCCAAGTTCAACTTCATATCGAGTCACTGTAGGGCCTCGCATAAAACCAGTTACTTGGGCATCAATTTCAAATTGTAAAAAAACTTCAGTCAAAGCTGCCACAACTACTTCATTCGCTTTGCTTTTGGCCTTAGCCACAGGGCCAAATCTCAATAAATCTGCCGGGGGAAGTTCATATTTTGAATCTGCACTCAATAGAAGTTGCTCAGGCCGTTTATTTGTATGTGAAATTATCGGTGAGATAGGAATTGGAACGGTGAACTCTTCATCAAAACTCTCTTCATCTAACTCGTCCTCGTCGGGTTCAAGATTATTCCAAG
>JANLPM010000178.1:0-3780 GCA_031367265.1 Actinomycetes bacterium | reverse complement strand
GATGAGCGTCAATGATCACGCCGAGCGGTTCGAGGAACTGCATCAGAAGTTGACCCATGCGCTCTCCTCAATAGATGGTTTGTAATCGGTTTTTAATCCATGAAAATACGTCTTGATGCCGAACTTGTGCGCCGAGAACTTGCCAGATCACGCGAAAACGCTTCAGATTTAATAGAGTCGCGCTCTGTATTGGTTAATGGAATACCTGCAACTAAACCGGCAACTATGGTGGATGCAGAGACTTCGATTAAATTGTCGGGCAAGCGCGACGGATTTGTTTCCCGGGGTGGCCATAAGTTAGCGGGAGCACTCGATTCCTTTAGTGGAGTTGTTGTCGAGGGCCGGCGGTGCTTAGATGCGGGCGCATCCACCGGTGGTTTTACCGATGTGCTGCTGCGACGAAACGCTGCACATGTTGTTTGCGTTGATGTTGGTTATGGGCAGTTGGCGTGGGGACTACGCCAAGACCCACGGGTAAGCGTTTTAGATCGCACCAATATTCGACATCTAACGGGTGAGATTGTTGGCGATCCAATCGATTTAGTAGTTGCCGATTTGAGTTTTATCTCCCTTACTTTAGTTCTCCCGGCGCTGGCCGCGGTATCAAAACCAGAAGCAGATTTCGTCGTCATGGTTAAACCTCAATTTGAAGTAGGACGGGAAAAATTAGGCGCAGGGGGAGTTGTTCGCGATCCAGCTCTGCGACGTTTAGCAGTTATTGATGTAGCCGAATCGGCATATGACGTAGGTTTAGGTACTATGGCAATTGTTGCCAGCCCACTTCCAGGTCCGGCTGGAAATGTTGAGTATTTCCTCTGGCTACGGCGAGGTGCACCAGAAATTGATCTCACCGCGCTCGACTCTGCCATAGCCGATGGTCCCCAATGAAACGAAATCTACTTCTGGTTTGTAATCCATCGCGGCAAGAGGCAGTTGAAGTCGCCGAAAGATTAGCGATGGATTTTGCTCGGGCAGGATTTAACCTCTTTACAATCTCAGATATATCGATTGCCGGAATTACCAACTCAACTGTAGATGATTTGCCAGAGTTGGAAGTTGGAGTAGTACTTGGTGGCGATGGCACGATGTTAAGAGCTGCCGAAGTTACGCGTGCGCAACAAATTCCATTGCTGGGCGTGAATCTTGGCCATGTTGGTTTTTTAGCTGAAGTAGAAAAAGCAACACTTGCAACGATTGTTTCCACCATTGCTGAGAAGAAATATGTCATTGATCCGCGCATGACCCTGAAATATTCGGTTATTAGGGAAGGGCAAGAGGTCGCAAACGGATGGGCGCTCAATGAAGTCACCGTCGAAAGAGAACACGCAACGATGGTGGAACTTTTCTTGGAGATTGATGGGCGTCCAATCTCAAAATGGGGTTGTGATGGTTTGATTTGTGCCACACCTACGGGATCTACCGCCTATGCATTTTCTGCTGGAGGCCCAGTAGTGTGGCCAGAAGTTGATGCCCTTGTCGTTCTTCCAATTTCTGCCCATGCACTTTTTTCACGCACGCTCGTAATATCTACGCAATCTGAAATTGTGGTTCGAATCGATTCTAATGAAGCCCTGCTTTCGGCAGATTCTCTGCGAAATATGAATCTGCTAGAAGGTGACAACGTCCATATCACTAAAGATTCAGCGGTTGTAAAGTTGGCACATTTAAGTAACTCACTTTTTAGCGATCGATTGGTGGCAAAATTCAAACTTCCCGTTGAAGGTTGGCGCGGTGAGTGAGCGAACGCTCCTCGATGAGATAACAATTCACGCTATCGGCGTAATTGAGCGAGCCACTCTTGAACTATCACCGGGTTTAACGGTATTAACTGGCGAAACTGGCGCGGGCAAAACTATGATACTGACGGCGCTAAATCTGATTTTAGGTGGCAAAAGTGATAGCGCGTTAATTCGAACTGGTAGCCCAAAACTTGTGGTGAGTGGCCGTTTTTCGATTCCCTCAACTCAAGTTGAAAGCTTTGATGAATGTGGCGTCCTCATTGAAGAAGGTGCGTTAATTCTTACGCGCGCAGTTTCAGCCGATGGCAAAAGTAAGGCCACGAGCAATGGGATATCCGTTCCAATAAGTACGTTATCGACCGTCAGTGAACTTTTAGTTGAAGTTCATGCCCAAGCGGCAAATGTGAATATAAGCAAAAACGTTAAGCAGCGCGAACTGCTGGATAAATTTGCAGGTGGCGCTTTTGAAACCGCGATGAAGAGTTACTCGCAAAATTTGCAGGAGTATCACAATTTAAAACGAAGAATCCTGGCGTTGCGTACAAGTATTGACAAGCAAGATCAAGAGTTGGCAGAGCTGCGAGAATTTGTCAAAACCCTTACCGCCCTCAAACTCAAGCGGGGAGAGTATGCAGAAATAGGCGCTCAAATTGAAAAATTATCAAATGTTGAAGCGCTTCGAATCGCAAGTTCGTCGGCATATATGGCTATTGATAATGAAGAAACTGGCGCACTCAGCGTTTTAGGGCAATCACGTCGAGTCCTAGAAGTCGTACGCATAAGTGATCCGGTTTTAAACGAGATTTTCTCACTCATCAACGAAGGGTATTTTCTCATCGATGAGGCACGCACAAACTTAGCCGCGTATATGGATAGTTTGGAGGCTGACCCAGCTCTTTTAGATTACTTGAACGCGAGAAAAGCCGAAATACATCGCCTCATAAAGAAGTACGGTGGTTCGGGGGAGCTTGATTGGCAATCCGATGAGTTAGTAAGTCGATATGAAGTTTCTGCTTCATCGATAGCTGACTTAGAGGGTGGCGACGATCGCTTAAAAGAGTTAGCGGACGAGCTCCTCGACGTTAAAAAGAAGTTGGTTACTTCGGCAAAAGCGATTACTAAGATCCGCACTGAGACGGCAGTAGTTTTAAGTAAAGCAGTGACAGATGAGATTCAACAACTATCGATGCCGCAGACTACATTTTCGCTAAAAGTTGCGAGCGCTAATTACCAAGGGCTCAAAGACTCTGATTTCACCCCTTCTGGTTGCGATGAAGCGGCGATGTATATTTCGGCGCATAAAGCTGCGCCACTTGTTTCACTTGCTAAAAGTGCAAGCGGTGGTGAAATGTCGCGCGTGATGTTGGCACTTGAAGTTGTCATTGCCCAATCTCACCCGGTGGGAACATATGTATTTGATGAGGTCGATGCCGGAGTTGGCGGGAAAGCTGCAATCGAGGTGGGACGGCGCCTTCACAGACTTTCGTTGCACGCTCAAGTAATTGTGGTTACACATTTGCCTCAAGTTGCAGCGTGGGCCGATTCACATTTCGTGGTAACTAAGGACATTGATGGTTCGGTAAGTCAGAGTAATGTTCGAAAAGTTCAAGGCGATGATCGAATTGAAGAGATTGCCCGCATGTTGGCAGGGTTTGAAAATTCTGTAAGCGCCCGCGAACACGCCGCCGAGCTACTCTCAATGAAGGAGTAAAGCCAGCGAGGTCAAAAGTGATAGGTTTGTCTCCCATGGGCCAGCAACATGTGACGAAACATCTCTTTGTAACTGGCGGAGTCGCCTCCTCTCTAGGAAAAGGTCTAACCGCCTCGTCCCTTGGCATGTTACTGGTAGCCAGAGGGCTGCGCGTAACAATGCAAAAGCTGGATCCATATTTAAATGTCGATCCCGGCACGATGAATCCCTTTCAACATGGAGAGGTGTTTGTTACCGATGATGGGGCCGAGACGGATTTGGATATTGGACACTACGAAAGATTCTTAGATACTAATTTGCACGGTTCAGCAAATGTAACAACGGGCCAAG
>JANLPM010000126.1:0-2644 GCA_031367265.1 Actinomycetes bacterium | reverse complement strand
CGTCACACATATTGAAAACCCCGACGCCGATTTCGACGATGCGGTACTGCTGGCTAATCGAGTTTTCGATTATGTCTTAACGCCATACTTAGTTCTACACGATGAAGCCGGTCTTCCATGCGCATTGATCAGCTTGGAGAGCATGCAGATCATCGATTATTCAACTGCCCCACCCCAAAAAATCGCCTCCGAACCTGAACATGAAACGCTAGTACAAGCCTTTCGCGACGAATATCTGGAGCACACATTATCTGTAGGAGTAGACGCTTTTGTGGCCGGTCTTTTATTTCCGGCAATTCCGGTATGGATTGAAAAAGGTATCGGGATAGATATCGTTCACAGTTATTTAAATCAAATTAAACGCTGACTACCAAGCGGCAGCGATTTCATCTCGCGTTAACATCAATAGCTGGGGTAGCACTTTAGTGTGTCCAATAATCGGCATGAAGTTAGCGTCCCCACTCCATCGTGGAACGAGATGCTGATGAATGTGTTCGGCAACACCGGCACCGGAAATTGCACCTTGATTCATCCCTAAATTAAAACCTGCTGGGGATGAGATTTTGCGAATGGTGAGCATCGCATGCGCCGTGAGCGCGGAAATTTCATTGCGTTCGTCGATAGTTAGTTCGGTCAAATCTGCAATATGGCGAAACGTGCAAACTAAAAGGTGTCCGGGGTTATATGGATATAAATTCATGACAACAAATGCATCCACGCCGCGATGAACTATTAAGCCGGCCTCATCACTTAGTCGAGGTATGCGACAGAATGGACATTCGACTTCATTATCTTCAAGCGGCCGATTTTCACCGCGCAGGTACTCTAAGCGATGCGGAGCCCATAAACGGTTCCACGCATCGGGCATCCCTAAACCATCTATCTCCACGCTCAAACCTGCGTTCGATTCGTGACGCTGGCTTTAATTTCAGCGATAGCCAGTGCGATGGGAATACCATTTTTCTGTTCGCCATTGCGGTATCTAAATGAGACTGCGCCGTTGTCCATGTCCTCTGCACCTGCAATAACCATAAAGGGAATCTTCTGAACCTGGGCGTTGCGCACTTTCTTTTGCATTCGATCATCAGAATTATCCATCTCGGCGCGAATTCCATCTCGGCGCATCTGCAAAATGACATCGCTTAAGTAACCCGCAAATGCCTCGGCAACTGGAATTCCAACTGCCTGCACGGGTGCCAGCCAGGGTGGAAATGCACCAGCATAGTGTTCGGTCAAAACTCCAAAGAAGCGTTCAATCGAACCAAAGAGGGCACGGTGAATCATTACCGGACGCTGGCGAGTCCCATCAGCTGCGGCAAACTCGAGTTCAAAACGGGATGGCAGTTGAAAATCAACTTGGATTGTAGACATCTGCCAAGTCCGACCAATCGCATCCTTTGCCTGCACTGAAATCTTAGGGCCATAAAATGCCGCCCCACCTTCGTCCAATACCAGTTCAAGTTTTTGTTCACTTGCAGCTTGACGTAACGCTTCGGTGGCTTCTAACCAGTCACTATCTTCTCCCACTGATTTTTCTGGATTGCGAGTCGAGAGTTCAAGATAGAAATCGTCGAGACCGTAATCGCGTAACAAATTAAGAACAAACGTCAGTAGAGAGTCGAGCTCACCTACCATCTGCGCTTTCGTACAGTAAATATGCGCATCATCTTGCGTAAATCCACGTGCTCGGGTGATCCCATGTAAAACGCCAGATTTTTCATATCGATACACAGTTCCAAATTCAAATAAACGAAGTGGAAGCTCGCGGTAAGAGCGGGCTCGTGATCTATAAATAAGATTATGAAAAGGGCAGTTCATCGGCTTCATGTAATACTCCTGGCCCGCTTTTTTTACCGTGCCATCGGCATGTAGCTCTTCGTCTAATATCATCGGTGGATACATGCCATCGGCATACCACTGCAAGTGACCCGAAGTCTCAAACAGTCCCGCTTTCGTTAAATGCGGTGAGTAAACAAACTCATAGCCCGCTTCTTCATGGCGTTGGCGCGAATAATCTTCCATCGCCCGACGGATGATTCCGCCTTTGGGATGAAATACCGCTAGCCCCGAACCAATCTCCTCTGGAAATGAAAAGAGATCGAGCTCAGTGCCTAAACGGCGGTGATCACGCTTTTCAGCTTGGGCTAAAAGTTCAAGGTAGGCGTTGAGTTCATCGTGGGAAGGCCACGCAGTTCCGTAAATGCGCTGCAGCATCGGATTTTTTTCAGAGCCGCGCCAATATGCGGCGGCGGTACTCATTAATTTAAAAGCGGGGATGTGTTTAGTAGATGCAAGGTGCGGGCCACGACAAAGATCACTCCACACCGGATTCCCATCTCGTCCTAAATTGTCATAAATAGTGAGCTCGCTACCTCCGACTTCAACACTTGCTTCAGCACCTGCGGGACCATTAATGCCAATGAGTTCGCATTTGTAAGGCTCATTCGAAAGTTCGGCCAATGCCTCGGTTTCAGTAACCACTCGACGTCTAAAGCGTTGACCCTCTTTAATAATTTTGCGCATTGCGCTCTCAATTACCGGTAAATCAGCTGGGTTAAAACTCTGGGTTGGCTCAAAGTCATAATAAAAACCATCTTTAATCGGTGGTCCAATTCCGAGGCGAGTGTTAGCAAAAACCGCTTGC
>JANLPM010000124.1:0-2806 GCA_031367265.1 Actinomycetes bacterium | reverse complement strand
CTATTCTCATTTAAAAAAGGCCAGGCAAACTTAGTGGAGCTCACCTTGCCAGATGGATCACAATGTATTGGCAAAACAGTTGAGGAGATAGCTTTACCTGAAGATGCAGCGCTTTCGGTTATAGTCAGAGAGGGCAAAGTTATTTCCGCAAAAGCTCACGACGTATTTCTAGCCGGCGATGAACTTCTATTTGTGGCCTCGGCAGAGGCAGAGGCTAAGATTAAAGCCTGTTTTATCGCCTAACTTTCGGCTTTATGAACCGGTGGAGCGGTTTTAATAACGAGCCATGATAAATAAGCGGCGGCAAAAAACAATGGGTAACCCATTGCTAAATTGACACTCCCCAATAGATTTACATTTCCACTTCGATAAATCGGATACTGAACCAAAATGCGAGCGAAAAACAGCGCTACCCATATCCAGCTCGCACGAATGTAAACTCTCTTTCGGGCGGGATCATTGCGCCAGAGAAAATTCTCCCCCAAGAGCGGACCCAAAACAACACCTAGCAACGGCCATCCAACTAGATTGCCAATTAGATACGCCGTCCCATAACCCAGATTTGTTAATAGCTTTGGGATATAGAAATCTGCAGGGTTTCCGCTTCTGTGCGCAAAAAAGGCAGAGATTAAAACGCCGAGTAAACCTGTTATCGCATGTTGGATAGTATCTTTGCGAGCAAGACGAAGAATTGTAAAAATCGTCGCGAGAATAATTGCGAATACTAAGGCAAGTTTGAGCTCGTGAGCTACATTAAAAACAATAAGAAATACTATGGCGGGCAGACCCGAGTCGATAAGACCTTTTTTCCCACCGAGGGCGTTAATAACCTTTTCGCGGTCTTGATTGTGCTCGCTCATTTACTCCCCGTTGATCCAAATCCATCGCTTCCGCGACTAGACGCAGGAAGTTCTGAGACTTCCACAAAATCTGCTCGCTCTACTGCCTGAATAATCAGTTGCGCAATACGCTCCCCTTTTCTAAATGATATTGATTCATGCCTATCGTGATTGATTAAAATGCAGGAAATCTCGCCTCGATAACCGGCATCAATGGTTCCCGGAGCATTCAGTACACTGACTCCATGTTTTATCGCTAATCCAGAGCGTGGATGCACTAATGCGACGTACCCAACGGGCAAGGCAATGGCAATACCAGTAGGGATTAATCTTCGCTCACCAGGGGCTAAGGTGAAATCAATAGTCGTCGTTAAATCTGCGCCGGCATCGCCGAATTTTGCATAGGTCGGCAACGGCGCCGATGGATCAATGTGAGTGATTAAGACTTGGACGCTACTCATTCTTTAAGGATTGATTTCAAAATTAGGGTCCACGAAGGCCAGCAACTGCGGACTCCTAGAGATTTGTTCAAGATAATCTTTTGGCGCATTATTGAGAAAATGATTCATTGGAACTATCACATAAAGCGCGGCAGCTCGCATTGCAAGTTCGCCATCTAGACTGTTGAGTCGACCTTCGGCACTCATGTAGACCTTTCGATTTACTTGGCCCGTAATTTTCGCACTGATGTGCAGAACCGTGCCAATCGGTACCGGTTTAAGAAAATCAGTTTCCAAGCGCGCAGTTACCGCAGGCGCGCGCAGTAACCACATTAACTTTCCAAGGGCTTCATCTAAAGCCAGAGATAACAAACCTCCGTGGGCCAAACCTGGTGCGCCTTGATGATTCTCGGTGACCGTGAATTGAGAAGTGATATTCGCATCGGCACCAGCGTAAGCAACCAGGTGAAGGCCAGTCGGATGGAGTTCTCCGCAACCAAAGCAGTGGCCAAAGTGTGAGGGAATCTTTGAACCAATGGGTGGCGCCAATGGGTGGCGCTCAGGAATCACCGCGCCTTCGGGAGGAGTAGTACTAGCTATACGACTCATGGGCAAAGCCTATCCGATACCGTAACGCCTGTGCACTATCGAGAAGTAATTCGAATGCCATTGTGGCTGCTAGCAATAATCTACTTCTTTTTTCTTTCACTTGTACTCTCGATTTGGGCCGCACTCGGAAATAGGCCAGCTCAGCTTGCCTTCATTTCAACAAGTGTTTTGCTTTATCTCATTGCGAAGAAAACTGCTTTACTGATTGAAGTTGATACGCATGAGTTAAGAGTTGGAAGGGCACATATTGATTTAGAGTTTCTTGCTAACGCGCAAGCGTTAACTAGTGTGCAAGTTCGACGATTGCGTACTAGAGATGCAGATCCCGCAGCTTTTTTAGCAATCCGTTTTTGGTCTTCGACTGGTGTACGCGTTGAATTAAATGACTCTCGAGACTTAACTCCATATTGGTTAATCACGAGCAACAATGCCTCTGCTCTGGCAAATGCAATCAATTCTGTTGCTAACTAGTTGCACTCTTTACAAATTGCCTTAGCACCTTCTCCTTTTGCTAACTGCGTAATGTGATGAACCAGGAAACAACGAGAACACGTAAACTCGTCCTCTTGTTTTGGCACTACACGTACCGCTAACTGTTCGCCTGATAAATCTGCACCAGGAAGTTCAAGGGTTTCAGCAGCTTCGGCCTCATCTACATCGATTTGACCGGATTGAGCATCGACTCGTTTTGCTTTTAACTCTTCTAATGACTCCTCGTGGAGTTCTTCGTCAGTTTTTCTGGGGGTGTCGTAATCTGTTGCCACTGCTCTCACCTCAATTCAATACGCTAGTGCGCAGGCGCGCGCATATATTTTTTCCTACCGTGCGGGCGCATCATGACCTATAACGCTGGTACTGGCTGATATAACCCTCGGCGTGTCGGGGTTATTCCCCACTCACTTGGGCGATTTCTATCTC
>JANLPM010000147.1:0-1715 GCA_031367265.1 Actinomycetes bacterium | reverse complement strand
AATTCAAGTCAGCGCCGCCGTCGCCCACATTAAACATCACCGCATAATCCCGGTATGGCCTAAAGAGTAACGGCCCGGCTGAGGCCAAATGGTTAGACCATGCGGCTCTTTGCCAACCTTAATCCGCTTTACAAACTTTCCCTTTTCGATGTCAAAGACATAGACCTCGTTGTCATATCGACCTGAAACCCAAAAGAATTTTCCATTAGCGGATATATTTCCCATATCTGGACTTCCACCGCCTGGAATATGCCATTTAGCAATTAACCTGTTGTCACTAAATCGCAGAACCGAGACTGAGCCTTCATCTCGATTGGTGATAAGTAGATTCTTTGAATCTCTAGTGACATAGAGGCCGTGAGTACCACGGCCAGTCTTCAAAAATGTGAATTTTCCAAAATCTTTGGCCGGCATAATCCAGACCCCATTTGATGCCATATCTGCTACATAGAAAGTTTCGCCATCGGGTGAAAGCTTTATATCTTGTGGCATTGGAGTCCGCCCATTTTGTTTGGGTAGAGCTACCGACTCAATTAACCTCATTCTTGCCGTATCAAGTTTTAAGAGCGTTCCGCTGAATTCGCAAGTGGCCACAAAATAATCTCCATCAGCGCTCCAATCCGCATGGTTTACACCAGCACATGGAACTTTTACTACTTTCTTTACCGCCATCGTGTGTGGATCACGAAATACGATCTCTTTATCCGCTTCGGCCATAACGATGGCATATCTTCCGTTAGGTGTGAAATACAAGTTATAAGGATCATGGACATAAATATCCTTGCCTGCGGTGACTGTCATTGGGTCTATTGGTGTTAAATAATTACCTTTATTGTCATTGACCCACAAGGTTTTAAGGTCCCAGGAGGGAACCACATGTTGTGGGCCACTTCTGGTTTTAATAGTCTTGAGTACTTTGTAGGTTTTTGGATCTATTACAGTCACATATGAAGACTGGAGATTGGGTACATACACTCGTTCAGGCATATTTTTAACGGCATCACTTAAGTTATTGGGTCTATTAGCAGAATAAATATCCTTGGCATCTAATACTGGAGGCATGCCTGGCAATGGAGCTGCGAAAGCCGAAAATGGAAGCGCCAATAAAAGTGAAAAAACTATTAAACTGAAACGTTTTATCATGCTTGTAATAACTCGGTTAATGTAACGGGAGTAAACCCCTTGCCGTGAAGGCTCTCGAGCAACAATGGCATCGCATCGAGAGTTACTTTATGACCGAGGTGCAAACTTATTATTGATCCATTCTTTACCTGGCTCATAACATTATTAATAACACTCTTCTTGTTTGGGTCTTGAAAATCCTTTGAATCAACATCATAAGATATGCACTGACCGTAGCCATATTTAATCGCTGCAGCACGAATCAATGGCGTAGAAAACTGCGTCCCAGAGGGTCGGAACCATGATCCATGGTTGCCAATTAATTTCTTTAACTCGAAAGCGCACTTAGATATTTCAAACTCAACTCTCTTAGCTGAAATTGTTTTCATTTGGGTGTGCGTCATCGTATGATTTCCAAGATCGTGCCCCTCTGTAATAATCCGAGTTGCAATTGCTGGTTGGGCTACGAGCCATTTTCCTACCGCAAAGATTGAAACTTTTGTGCCCGTTGATTTGAAAAGCTTTAGAAGCGGGTCGGCAAAGTCAGGAGCTCCCGCGCCATGAAAAGTGAGGGCGACTTTCGAAATGATTCT
>JANLPM010000134.1:0-9505 GCA_031367265.1 Actinomycetes bacterium | reverse complement strand
TCGAATCGCCTCTACTGGAGTTGGGGCTGCATGTGAGACATAAAAAGCCGAATCATTATTGAGCATTCCTTGAAAAGCTTCATCCCGGGATTTTATAATTCCTTTATTGACCAAAGCATCGGCAAGATGTGGGCGACCTAGAGTTGCTCCTTCTGGAAGCGTTGACTCAACATCATGCATTGAAATATCGATTCCAGCGACACGCATTTTTTCAATCATTTTTCGCATTCGAGGAAGGCGCCCGTCACGATTATCTGCAAGCATTGATTGTATTCCAAGGTGTGCGCCATCAAAGAGCAGGCCCAACATGTGCACGCTGATTCCCTCATTAGTCAGGCAAGAAATCTCACTTCCCAATGCCAATTTAATATTACCGCGCACGCTTTGAACAGCCTGCACCCAACACGAAGTCGTATCGTGATCAGTAATACCAAGAACGCTGATACCTAGAGATAACGCTTTGTTCACGAGTTCTCTTGGGGTATCGGTACCATCACTTGCATTTGTGTGAGTGTGTAAATCAATCATGGGGTGACCTGTACCTGGGTGCTTCGCGAACGACTCACGACTAAAATACAGCCAATTAGAATCAGCATAATTCCGGGCACAATTCCAAGTGGAGGTCTTTGGCCTATCCACCAGATTGCCAGTAGTGAACTCACGGGAACTTCAAAGAAAATGATAAGTGAAACGATAGCTGGTGAGACTCGCTTGAGTGCGGCATTAAACATCGAATGACCTAAAATCTGAGCACCTAGAATTAGCCCTAAGACAATCCACCATTCTTGTGGGTTGAAATCAAATAACGCTACGCCCGAAATAAGCGCAACGGGCAACGCGCTTACCGCGCAAATGAAGTAGCAGATAGTCGTATACGTTGTTGTCTCTAAAGTTTTTTGCGCTTTTGAACCAGTCATCATGTATAACGCGGCAAGGGCTGCGGAAATCAATGCCGCTACATCGCCGAGAAATGATTTAAATGAAATTTGTAAGTCAACTCCTGATATTAGCAATACTCCAGAAAAACTTACCAACATTCCAAGCCACGCTTTAGATGGAATATGACCACCACTCATTTTGACAAAGAGCGCGGCAAAAATTGGTTGCAAGGCAACTAGTGCCGTTCCAGCTGCCACGGTTGTCCAACGCATTGCCAAGAAAAAACCCATAAAATGCATCGCTAAAAGGAGCCCAGCAACTGCTGCCCATTTAACTCCATTGCGATTAGGCGGGTGTTTTAACGCAAACGGCAAGGTTAATAATGAACCGCCTAAATTACGCCAAAAGATTAAAGTCGCGATGGGCATCGTACTCAGAGCAATTAATGGTCCGGAAGTTCCGATCCCAATAATCCCAAGACCTAAGCGAATAAGATCGGGTCTTGCTGGAATGGCGGTATGAATATCGCGACTATGTTGAACATGGTGTACGTGTTCATTCGTACTCACTAGGTGGCTATTCCCAATCGAACTCCTAGGAGTGATTTACTTCGCTTCATAAGTTTTTCTGCAATCTCATTGAAAACTTTAGCGCTTCCAGATTCAGGTTCGCCAATAACCACAGGAACTCCTGAATCTCCACCTAAACGAAGATCTATGCTAAATGGGATTTTCCCCAGCAATGGAACATCACTTCCAACTAGTTGAGATAATCGTTTCGCGGTTTCTTCTCCTCCACCATTTCCAAAGAGGGAGATGTTGACCCCAGTCAATGGATCGGTGTATTCAGACATATTCTCAACAACTCCGACTACTTGTTGGTGAATTTGATGAGCGATACGACCTGCGCGTTCTGCAACCTCAGCCGCGGCAATTTGTGGCGTTGTTACAACTAACACTTCAGAAGTGGGTATCAACTGACCAAGTGAGATCGCAAGGTCGCCAGTTCCGGGGGGTAAATCAATAAGAAGTAAATCCAAATCCCCCCAGTAAGCATCCGAGAGCAACTGTTCAAGGACTCGATGCAAAAGTGGACCGCGATATGCCACTGCATCACTGCGTTCGGGTTTAAACATCTCCATTGAAACCGTCTTCACTCCGAAAGATTCGAGTGGAATAAACATTTGATCGATTGCGGTTGGACGTTGACCCATTAATCCCATTAATCGTGGAATTGAGTGACCATACACATCCGCATCTAAAATTCCAACGCGCAATCCCTTTTGCGCTATGGCAACGGCCAAGTTGACGGTCACAGAGGATTTTCCAACCCCACCTTTACCAGAGGCAATTGCAACGACGCGGGTAAGTGAATCCGGTTGAGCAAATGGAATAAATTTTTCACGGCCATTTCGCATAATCTTCTTTACATTATCGCGCTGGCTTTGTGACATTACCCCGAAATTTATCTCTATACTCCTGACGCCATCTACCTTTGCAACTGCTCCTGAAATATCTGCGCGCAGGCGATCTTGCATGGGGCAGCCTGAAATAGTCAGCAAAATCTTAATTGAAACATCACCATTGGATTCATTGAGGTCCTCAACCATTCCAAGATCCGTAATTGACTTATGGAGTTCGGGATCTTGAACCGTTGTAAGTGCATCGGCAATTTTGTCTAGCAGGCTCATATGAGATCAGGATCGATTCTTGCAACCGGACGCAAAACTTTATTCACGGGCTTGTCTTCCATAAGTTCGGCTAACTGCTTTTTAACGAAAGTCTTTGGATGAAGATCTGCTGGTTGAAGATTTTCAAATCCAGGACCTAAATTCTCTTTCAATTCAGCGGTAGCGGCTTGAGAGAGAGTTCGAAGCTTCTTTAAAAGCTTTGCCGCTTCGACTGCCACTTTTGGAAGGCGTTCAGGACCGACTAAAATCATAGCTAATATGGCCAAGCCCATGAGCTCACCTGCACCGATATCAAAGAACATGAGGCAACTCTATGCGTATCAAGGAATTATTTCTTTCCTGCGATGAGGACCACTGTTGTCGTAAATTCTTTTCCATTTCTGCGATAAGAAATTTTAACGCTATCGCCAACTTTCTTAGAACGAACCCCGACAATTAGCTCTTCCGCGGCGTTGATTTCTCGCTCTTCAAACTTAAAAATAAGATCACCAGGTTTTAAGCCAGCTTTTTGAGCAGGCCCATTTAGCATAACTCCGGAACTTGATTTTGCGATGAGGGCGCCAAGCCCGGAGTAATTCATATCCAGGAAAACACCTAAAACTGGATACGTTGCTTTGCCGGTTTTAATAAGTTGATCAGCAGTAGTTCGAGCTTGATTAATTGGAATCGCAAAACCTAGGCCGATAGAGCCAGTTTGAGAGGTTGACCCGAGGGATGCAATCGCTGAGTTAACACCTATAACCGCGCCAGTGGAGTCAACTAATGGTCCGCCAGAGTTACCAGGGTTTATTGCTGCATCGGTCTGCAGCGCATTAATAAATGAGCTATCGGCAGCGGACTCTCCAGTTGTAACTGGGCGGTTCTTTGCGCTAATGATTCCCAGCGTAACTGTTCCCGATAAACCCAGCGGCGAACCAATTGCAATGACCGGATCGCCAACGGCCACTTTATCGCTATCTCCTAATTGAAGAGCAGTTAAATTTTTGGCAGCTATTTTAATGACTGCTAAATCATAAGATGCATCGCGACCTATAATTGTTGCATCATAAACATCGCCGTTATTTAATGTGACTCGTAGAGTCCCACCTCCTGAAGCCACTGGAGCGATAACGTGATTGTTCGTCAAAATGTAGCCGGAACTATTGATTACGAAACCTGATCCCGTTCCACCACCATTGTTCGTACGAGTTGCAATTGAAACTACTGACGGTAAAACTCGTTGGGCAATTCCCGCCACCGAATCTGGCGCGCGTTCGATAGTACTAGTTGAAGAAACTAGATTTGCATGTCGAAAGAAAGTGACCTCATTTGCATTAACTCCTAAAAAACCACCGACACTACCCGCAAGAAGTGCAATAACGAAAACTTTAGAGCTTGAAGCTTTAGGAGCACGGTTTGTCTCCCACCAAGGCGTAGAAACCTCGGTTTTTTTAGGACGCGGAAATATCATGGTCAGAGTCTGCTACAACTTCGTGGCGACTAACAACCCGTCGCCGGTGGGAATAAGAGTACTCACCCAGTGTTCTACGTCATTTTTAATGATTTTCCCAGCATCCCGAAGCGCCACAGTTCTCGGATCGCGTTGAGCGGGATCGCAGACTTTGGCACCGCCAAAGAAATTATCAATAACTAACGCGCCGCCACTTCGCAAAATTCGCTGTGCTTCTCCGATGACAAAAGTTAAATCCTCAGGGTTGTGTCGCAACACAACGAGGTCATAAGCCCGATCAGTGAGTTTGGAAATTACATCAAGAATTGAGTTTGTAATAAGACGATAACGGGTTTGCGCAATATCTGCATCCAAGAACGCTAACTTTGCAATTCTTGTGAGCTCCATTTCGTCATCAATAGAGGTTAAAGTTCCACTTGCAAGCATTCCATCTAAGAGCCATAAACTTCCAACGCCTGATCCAGTTCCTACTTCAACCACAGACTGTGCTGACAGTGTGTAGGCAAGGTGTCGAAGATAGGAACCAGCTCCAGGAGTGACATCTACTGCACCTAACTCGACACCTCGAGCACGCGCTTGAGATTTAAAATAATCTTCAACGATAAAGTTTTCGGCATATGTATGCGGATCGGTTTTCATCACAGTGACATTATCCATTGAGTCAACAATCGAACTCCGAAGCCAGTACCGCCTTTTGGATTTTCTCCGCCATCGACTTCACTACGTCCGGTTCCTGCAATATCTATGTGTACCCACCGACGTTTGCCCACAAAATTCTCAAGGAATAGGGCCGCAGTAACTGAGCCCGCTGAATAATCTCCTTTGTCGCCCGTATGATTTAAATCTGCGACATCACTAATAAATGCATCCTTATAGTCATCCACTAAAGGCATATGCCACACTCGATCGCCTGACTCAGAACCTGCTTTTTCAAATTGGGCGGCAAGTTTTTCATCTCGGGTGTACATCGCCGCGTAGCTTCGGCCAAGGGCAATAGCGGCGGCACCAGTGAGAGTTGCTATATCCACTAAATAATCGGGATTCAATTCTAAATCAGCATATGCCAGACCATCGGCAAGAACTAAGCGGCCTTCGGCATCGGTATTAATAACCTCGACCGTGGCTCCCCCATAATGCTTAATTACATCGCTAGGGCGTTGAGCAGTCGCAGAAATAGCGTTTTCTGCGCACATCATGAGTCCAGTGACGCGAATATTTGGCTGTAAATCCGCTAACGCCGTCAATGTTCCAAGAATTGCCGCAGCCCCTGCCATATCTGATTTCATTGCCATCATAAGTTCGTATGGGCGCTTCAATGAGATGCCCCCGGTATCAAAAGTGATCCCTTTTCCAACTAATACAACATGTGCCAGCGCCGCACGTGATTTCTTGGGTTTTTTTGGTGAATAGGCGACTTGAATAAATCGCGGACCTGGATTTGGCGATGAATTTCCCACCGCACGCAGGCCACCGAAATCTTTGAGCTCTTTGCCTGCAAGGACCGTAACTTCTAATCCGTTTCCTTTAGCGAACTCTTGCGCCTGCGCAGCCATCCACGCAGGAGTCTTAATATTAGAAGGCGTATGAACCAGATCGCGAGCACGCGTAATCGCTTTCGAATAAGCATAAGCACCATCGATTATCTCCTTTTCTTCGGTTGCAACAATAAAAATGGGAGCCTCAGGCACACTTCCAGTCTTGTGGTTCCACAAGTAAGCACCCATAGTCAGTGAAATTGCATGCGCATGTACATCTTCCTTATTTATGGCGCACGCTGAAAATACGCTCACTTTTTTCCCCCGAACCTTTCGGGCAATTGCAGTCGCGGCAACGCGAAAGGCTTGTGTCGTTAAATCCCCGAGAGATACTAAATAAATCCGATCCGTCCGAGCATCTTTTGCGCTCACAGGTATTTCAAATATCTCTCCAACTTTTCCAGTGGGTGAGAAAAACGAGAGCTCATCAACTAGATTTACTTCAAAGTATTTTTCAAGTTCTACAATAAAACTTCCAGCTCCTTGAAAAGTGAAACCCGCAGATTCCTGCTTGACGAAACCAACGGCGATAGCATCGGCCTGTAAGGAATCCGCCAAATTTGGTGGCGCACTGGTAAGTATTGAAGACATACCTTTAAGGCTATCGCTGGCGACTGGTTTACTTCTTGACTAAAGCAACTGCGGCATGAAGTGCGGCGCTGAGATTATTGGCCTCTTCAGGGTTAAGTTCAACGACTAGGCGACCGCCGCCTTCTAAGGGAATTCGCATGACAAGTGAGCGTGCCTCTTTCGTTACCTCCATTGGGCCATCGCCAGTGCGGGGTTTCATGGCTGCCATGTAGAGACTCCTCTAAAAGAAAATGTGGGCAAATCTAAGGAGAGAAGTATCTCGCATCAGAGTAGGCGGTGGGAAATCGAGGGTGAAGG
This sequence comes from Actinomycetes bacterium, assembly GCA_031367265.1. Lineage (GTDB taxonomy): Bacteria > Actinomycetota > Actinomycetes > Nanopelagicales > Nanopelagicaceae > Planktophila. Next base: position 3,063 of record JANLPM010000134.1, on the reverse strand, counting down.
CTTACACACCTAAAGCCGCAGTCAACCGTGATTTTCCAGCAGTTATCACAGCTTCGACAGAGCGAACAGGAACCGATAAAACAGTGGCAATCTCCAGTGACGACATGGATTTCAGGTAGTGCATCGTCAAAATGACACGCTCCTCCTCGGGCATTGAGGCTAAAACCTCGGCCAAAGTTGTGGGCTCGCTCATAGAGTCAAGGTTAGTGGCTAGAGCGCGATCGTTGCCTCAGGCTTCCTAAGGCGCCTCATCGTGCGGCTTTAAGTGCATCCTCAATATTAGTGGTCCAAGAAATTAATTCACGCATTCCAGGCTTAATGAAGTTTTCAATTTCTAAATGTGCAAATAATTCGTGAAGAGGGCGATAAATTCCAAAAGGATCCAAAATTACGACTGGTTTATTGTGAAACTTTAAATATCGCCCTACCCAGATTTCGAAGAACTCTTCTAAAGTTCCCGCGCCTCCAGGCAAGGTTATAAATGCATCGGCAATTTCAGTAATCATTGCTTTGCGCTCTCCCATTGTTTGAACAATATGAAGTTCGTCGTTATCGTGATCCGCAAACTCGATATCCACTAACGCTTGTGGAATCACTCCAACAGTACGTCCGCCATTTTCACGCGCTCCGCGAGAAACCGCACCCATCATGGAGATATGACCTCCACCAGTTATTAAATCCCATGAGCGTCCGGCAACCGCGCGTCCAAGTTCAAATGCGAGATCTACATATTTGTTATCGATAGTAGGAGAGGATGAACAAAAGACTGCGATACGCATACCCGTAAGGATAGGGGTTAGGCTTAGGACATGACGACAATAGCTTCTGGCCACGCACTTGCAACCATGTCACAAGGAAAACTTTTAGATGCTTGGTTTCCTTCACCAGTTCTTGCTCGGCTTGAATCAAAATCACCTTACGAGTTAACTGAGCTTGTAGTAACGGACCTTGCACGTGGCATTACTCGCGAATTAGTTAGCATCGAAATTGATATCGCCATCGCCCCAACATCTGCCCTCGATGCCTACCTACGCCTGCACTTGCTCTCGCACCGACTCATTAAACCGCATGAGGCGGTTCTGGACGGCCTCTTTGGCCTACTCAATAACGTAGTGTGGACTTCCGCCGGCCCTTGCGCCGTAGAGGGTTTTGAATTAACACGTGCTCGACTTACCGCCATACATGGACCCATCACAATTTTTTCAGTTGACAAGTTTCCGCGCATGGTCGACTACGTGATTCCAAGTGGCGTTCGAATTGCAGATGCCGATCGCGTGCGTTTAGGCGCTTACCTTTCTCCAGGAACAACAGTGATGCACGAAGGCTTTGTTAACTTTAATGCTGGCACATTAGGTGCATCAATGGTTGAAGGACGCATATCAGCCGGAGTCGTTATCGGTAACGGTAGTGATGTTGGAGGAGGCGCTTCAATTATGGGAACGCTCAGTGGCGGTGGAAAAGAGGTTATTTCAATCGGTGAAAACTCGTTGCTAGGTGCGAACTCCGGATGTGGAATATCCCTAGGAAATAACTGCATCATCGAAGCAGGTACTTACATCACTGCCGCATCAAAATTACGACTTCCAGATGGAGAGATTGTAAAGGCAGCGACGTTATCTGGTGCAAATAATCTGCTATTTCGTCGCAACTCATTAGATGGTGCTTTAGAAGTGGTAAGTCGAAGTGGGAGCTGGGGCGGGCTCAATTCAATTCTTCACAGTAACTAAATCAAAATAGGCAGATGGAATTTTAGTTCGACTTCTAAAAACCTCCCCGTTAAGTATCGAATGAATTCCTGAATTCGAGGTTGCACGTATTTGACCAACGGTTCCGCTCGCATTTCTTGCGAGGATTTCAAGAGTTTCTACATCTGGCAGTAAAAAAGCTGCAGCAATTTTCGCTTGGGTTATGACTCGATCCCAAACGGCGTAACGTGGGTTCAGCGTGACATCTAAACTTCCCGGATCATCAACAATTTGGGTAAATGCCTTCGCACTGCCCCATGCATTAAGGGCCAGCTCTGTTTTGCCTCCAGATGAGGAGAAAAAGTAGGCAGTAATTGGAACTCCAGTTTGAGTGATAGTTAGTCCCGCAGTATCAGTAACCGCGCTCTTCCAATTTACTCCGTACTTTAATTCAAGCTCTTTGGCATAACCTATGAATTTTTGATCGGAGATCTCGGAATACATAGTGCAGTCGCAGGCCGATCTAAAGATCCCCGCCTTGCTCAGAGCGTATGTGCGGGAGGCAATTGCTTGGGCTTGTAAGGCTGCAGTTGGCCAAAATGAAGGCATCTCGCTAACCCCCCACAAGTATTCGTCGGCTAAACGAACTGAGTTAGTTAGTTCTAGTCGATAACCCAGGGTCAAATCTTTCACCGCTTTTACTTGGATTTGTCCGTACCGATATTTTTTCGAAGAACCCAGCTGAGTAACGGAAATAATCGAATCAGTTCCTGCTAAATAACGTGTGCCGCTCCAACGAATGGTGAAATTGCGACCCATAGTTATGGCAGACAAACTTTTCCCGAGCGTGATACTTGGAACAACATTTGCTCCCAGAACTGAAAAATTAAGTGCGGCTTTGTTAGAAAAGACTGCGACTGGAATGGCGTCAACCTGATTGCCAATATCGCCTAAATATAATTGAATGACTGCACCATTAGTACTTGAAGTAATCTTTGTGCTACTCAAAAGATGTCCGATATTAACCCGTAAAATCTTTGAATCATCTAGCGGCTCGATTATTACATCCTTATAAAAGTATTGAAGTATCTGTGACGAACTCTGACCGGCTAAGGCCATGGAGCGCGCACCCATTTGTGAAAGTCCAACGCCATGACCATAACCTGAGCCATGAAAAGAAAACTCTGCAGGAACATCTACCGCTACGGCTGGAGCCGTGAATGTGGACAAACCGAAAGCAAGTACCAGGAGTTGCTTAGACATCCTCATCGATGGCTGCACTCTTTCCGACCTGTAAAAACTCTTGGTAGGCATCGATAGTCACTTGCGGATCACCACGTTGGACTAACTTTCCTTTGTGTAGCCAAGCAACGTCATT
>JANLPM010000040.1:0-7031 GCA_031367265.1 Actinomycetes bacterium | reverse complement strand
CCGATATTCATTCCCCGATAAATCTGCATAGAATCCGCATTAACTATCTCACCACCAAGATGATGCGCTAGGGCAATCGCCAATTCACTTTTACCAGTTGCGGTAGCTCCACATATAACTAGCAGATTCATCGAGAGATTGTCGGCATTCCTAGCGAAATAGTGCTCTGGGTTACTACTTTATGGCGTGCCTCATGGGCATCCCCACCACGTGTTGCTCGGACCTTACCAGGGGTCCCAATTAAATAATGCGCAGATGCATCGGTAATCAAAATTTCCACTTCATCTCCGGGACGTGCAGGGGCGCCGTTATCAAAGTGCACGAGACGGAAATCTTCACTTCGCCCACTCAAACGTCCTTGGGCGATGTCTCGACGGCCCTCATAATCGCCCACTAAAACTTTAACATTTCTCCCGACTGCCTCTTGGTTAACCGATAGCGAGATCGTCTGTTGATGATCATGTAATCGAGAGTATCGCTCCCCAACAACTTCTTTCGTAATTTGATTCGGCATTGTTGCGGCAGGCGTGCCAGGTCGAATCGAGTATTGGTAGGTATATGCGGCACTAAAGCGCGCTTGCGAACACAAATCTAACGTTGCTTGAAAATCAGCTTCAGTTTCCCCAGGAAAACCCACAATGATGTCGGTGGTTATTGATGCATGTGGCATTGCTGTGCGCACGCGATTGAGAATTCCTAAATATCTATCTGTGCGATACGAGCGACGCATTGCTTGCAAAATTGAATTTGAGCCCGACTGCAGCGGCATATGAAGATGTGGCATCACATTAAGAGTTTGGGCCATCGCATCGATTACATCATCGGTGAAATCGCGCGGATGCGGTGACATAAAGCGCACGCGCTCCAACCCATCAACTCGACCGCAATCGCGCAGTAACTGAGCAAAAGCGTGCCTGTCGTCAAAATCAACTCCGTAAGCGTTGACGTTCTGTCCCAGAAGCGTAATTTCAATCACGCCTTGGTCTACTAAAGCACGCACCTCGGCAAGAATCTCCTTAGCTCCACGGTCTTTCTCAATCCCTCGCAGTGTGGGGACAATGCAGAAAGTACAGGTGTTATTACAGCCCACTGAAACCGATACCCACGATGAGAATGCCGATAAACGCCGTGCGGGCAAAGTCGATGGAAAATGCTCGAGGGATTCAAGAATTTCAATTTGTGATTCCTCTTCAATTCGCGCGCGCTCAAGAAGAACTGGTAGTGAACCAACATTATGCGTTCCAAAAACTACATCCACATAAGGCGCCTTCTTCAAAATCATGGCTTGGTCTTTTTGTGCCAAACATCCCCCTACGGCAATCTGCATGGAGGGATTTAATTTCTTAATTGGCGCTAAAAATGACAGATTTCCATACAACTTATTGTCAGCGTTTTCACGAACTGCGCAGGTGTTGAAAACAACGATATCAGCCGTTTGGCCATCAATAACGGGGATGTAACCCGCTTCATCCAATAACCCAGCGATCCGCTCAGAGTCATGCACATTCATCTGACAGCCATATGTTTCAACGCTGTAGGTGCGATTCATGTAGCTATCGTAGAGCCTTTGCTATAGCGCCAAAACTTCAATCTCAAAGGTTGAGCGGTTAACTACTGCCATATGGTGATTTTCTAATGACTTCCAACCTGGCTGGCTCCATCCACTTGACGCAAATAGAACGCCTTCCGGTGTTGGCAGGTATTTAATTTCATAATAATCCTCAGCCGCCCAGTCTGGCCGCCTCTGTGAATTGTGTTCGCTTACCGTCACAAAGAAATCTCGATTCATTAACATGCAGTTAATACTCGTCATATCTCCATGCTCTTTAATAATCTTTAACGCGCTTTTTATGCCCTCGATTAAACCAAATTTTTCAATTTCGGTCATTACTAAATAAAAATACCGCTCACTGTCTGTATCCCCCACAATAAGCGGGATAAATTTTGAATCAATAAATGGGACGATGACATCTGGTGGGAAAATAGAGCCGTTATGAATGAAGGAGAACTCACCATACGTAAATGGATGGGTATTTTCCTCACTATTTGACAGCCCTTTCGTCGCCCATCGAAGGTGTAGCAATGCCCCGTCTGCCACATTTTTGGCAATTATGGTATTGAACGTACTGCTGTGCGCGGCCGCCTCAACCTTTTTTTCTAAGACATTGGTCGCGCCACTTTGATCGACAGTAGATAAGCCCCAACCATCACAGTGAACCGAGGAAAGGGAGACGAAATCTGAAAAATTATCCCCGACGAGAGCGGGAAATGAGATCTTTTCTGGCGACACGAAGCCCATTAATCGACACATAAATGCTAAAACCCCTATTCCCTAAGTCACACTATGGGGTAGACATGCTACCCCAGAGGCTCAAGGAGGAGTACATCTTGGCAATTAACGACGCAGACGAAAAACGATTAGCGGAACTTGGCTATAAACAGGAGTTAAATCGAACGTGGTCTGGTTTTTCTAACTTCGCAATTTCATTTTCTATCATCTCAATTTTGGCGGGTTGTTTTACCACCTTTGCCCAGGCTTGGAACAATGGCGGGCCGGTAGCAATTTCAATTGGTTGGCCGCTGATTTCACTGTTTATTCTCATTATCGGTTTTTGTATGTCTGAACTTGCTTCTGCATACCCGACCTCAGGTGGAATTTACTGGTGGGCCTCAAAGCTCGGCGGGGCTAAAGCTGGCTTCTATACCGGTTGGCTTAACTTAATTGGTTTAGTAGCAGTCACAGCATCCGTTGGTTATGGTGTCACCGGCTTTATCAACAATTTAATTGGCCTGTATTCACCAAGTTATGCCACAAATTTCATGGGTGGGGATTATATCAAACAACAGTTCGTTATATTTCTCATCGTCATCCTATTTGCAACTTTAGTGAATGTTTACAGCGGACCACTTTTGTCGATGTTTAACAACATATCAGTATGGTGGCACGTATTTGGCACGGCAGTGATTGTAGGTATTTTAATTTTTGGAACCGACAAACACCAGAGTCTAAATTGGATGTTTACGACGCATATCAATAACTCAGGTTTTAGCAATAACTCTTACTGGTACTTCGTGCTTCCACTTGGCTTCTTGCTCACTCAATACACGATTACCGGTTTTGATGCCTCTGCTCACTTATCTGAGGAGACCCACGACGCTCATATCTCGGCAGCAAAAGGAATTTGGAAATCTATTGCTTACTCGGCAATCGGTGGATATATCCTTTTAATGTCATTCCTTTATGTGGCAACCAATACCGATTACATAAGTTCATTTGATCCAAAAGTAAACCCTTATGGTGGTGGTCAGATTATTGCCTTGCTTTACAGTGCTTTGGGTAGCGGGGCTTCATTTAAACTTATTATGATTATCACAACCGCTGGTCAAATTTTCTGTGTTACTGCGTGTCTTACGTCATGTTCACGAATGATGTTTGCATTCTCACGAGATGGCGCCGTGCCAATGGGCAGACTCTGGAAGAAAGTCAACTCACATCATGTGCCTGTCAACGCAGTTATTGCATCAGCAATAGCTGGAATCGCGATGACACTTCCAGCACTATGGAAAAGTCCTTCCGGTGCACCAATTGCTTTCTATGCAGTTGTCTCGGTCGCTGTTATCGCCTTGTACCTTGCTTTCATGATTCCTATCTATCTACGGCTAAAAGCTGGCGATTCATTTAAGGTCGGAGTGTGGAATTTAGGCTCTAAATATAAATGGATGGGCACACTTGCAGTTGCCGAGATTGCAATTATCTCCATCTACTTCATCTTGCCATTTGCACCAGCAGGAACTCCTGGGAATAAGGACTTCACTTGGACTGCCGTTAACTATGCACCAATAATTACTGGTGGTGCATTGATAATTCTGTGGGTCTGGTGGCACATGTCTGCTAAGAAATGGTTTACAGGTCCAAGGAGCAATCTCAACACATAAAAGCGAACTAACACTAGGAAAACCCTTATCACTTAGGTGATAAGGGTTTTCGTTTGTAGATTTTCGCTTAGCAAATGGATAGCATCACCTCATGAAATCAATGACGATTGACGCTCTAAAGAGTGGCGTCCAGGACGGTTCAATTGATACCGTTGTAGTAGCTATGACCGATATGCAGGGTCGATTAACTGGGAAGCGAATACACGGCCAGTTTTTCCTCGACGAAGTTTTAAAGCACGGCACAGAAGGCTGTAACTATTTGTTGGCCGTTGATGTAGATATGAATACCGTTGAAGGCTATGAGATGTCCTCATGGGAACGCGGCTATAGCGACTTTGCTTTAGTGCCAGATATGAGCACCTTGCGTTTGATTGATTGGCAGCCAGGTGCAGTTTTGGTTTTGGCAGATGTTGCCTGGCTAGATCACAGCGATGTCGTGGCATCTCCTCGGCAAATTCTTCGTAAACAAGTCAAAGCACTCAATGACGCCGGCATGGAAGCGATGTGCGGTACTGAACTCGAATTTGTCGTATTTAAAGATACATATGAAGAGGCTTGGGATAAGGGTTATAAGAATTTAATTCCCGTCAATCAATATAACGTCGATTACTCAATTCTTGGCGGGTCGCGTATTGAACCACTACTTCGTCGCATCCGCCTTTCGATGGCAAAAGCCGGAATGGTTGTTGAATCGGTAAAAGGTGAGTGCAACTTTGGCCAGCATGAGATCGCATTTAAATACTCGGATGCACTCTCAAACTGCGACAATCATGTTATTTATAAAAATGGCGCTAAAGAGATTGCATCTGATGAGGGTTATGCCCTTACATTTATGGCTAAACCAAATGAGAAAGAGGGAAACTCCTCGCACATTCACCTCTCTTTTCGCGGCCTTGACGGCTCCATGGTGATGGCCGATGCCAATGATAAAGAGCAGGGCATGAGTGATTTAGGCCGTCAATTTGTTGCAGGTCAGATTGCGCATTTACGTGAACTGACCCTTCTCTTTGCACCCAACATCAACTCGTATAAGCGATATGTTCCAGGTTCATTTGCACCTACTGCCATTCGTTGGGGCCGCGATAACCGAACCTGCGCGCTTCGCTTAGTCGGTCATGGTCCTTCGCTTCGTCTTGAAAACCGGGTTGCTGGTGGAGATGTAAATCCATATCTAGCAGTGTCAGGAATTATCGCTGCCGGACTCGATGGAATTAAAAATGAAATGGAATTAGAACCAGCTTTTCAAGGAAATGCTTACGCCTCAGACTCCGCGCGCATTCCATCATCAATGCCAGAGGCGTTGCAGTTGTGGGAAAACAGTGCGTGGGTCAAAGAGGTTTTTGGCGCAGAGGTACAAGCTCACTATGCCAATATGGCTAAGATAGAAATCTCCGCTTACGGTAAAGCCATTACTGATTGGGAACTATTCCGAAACTTTGAAAGGTTTTAAGCCTCATGCCAACTTCATATGATGTGATTAACCCTGCCACCGAAGAGATCGTCATTAACGTTGAGCATTTAGATGTAGCGGCAACCGATGATGTGATTGCAAAAGCCGCTAAAGCCTTTGAGAGTTGGCGACAGGTTGCACCCGGCGAGCGTGCACGTTTGCTGCGCAGTTTTTCTCAAGTCGTGAGCGATCACCGCGAAGAGTTGGCGCAACTAGAGATAACTAACTCAGGACATACTCGTGGAAATGCGTTGTGGGAGGCCGACAACGTCGCCAATACTCTGATGTATTACGCAGCGGCTCCTGAACGTTTATTTGGCCGTCAAATTCCGGTTCCTGGTGGCATCGATATAACTTTTAAAGAACCTCTGGGTGTCGTTGGCATCATCGTTCCATGGAATTTTCCAATGCCAATTGCAGGGTGGGGTTTTGCACCGGCTTTGGCAGCGGGAAACACTGTCGTCCTTAAACCAGCTGAATACACTCCCCTTTCAGCGATCCGTTTAGGTGAATTAGCCCTCATCGCTGGAATTCCAGAGGGAGTATTTAATGTTTTGCCTGGCAAAGGTAGCGTCGTTGGAAATCGCTTTGTGACCCATCCACTAGTTCGTAAAATTGTTTTCACTGGATCAACCTCCGTTGGAAAAGCAATCATGGTTGGCTGCGCCGAACAAGTAAAGCGATTGACTCTCGAACTTGGCGGAAAGAGCTCTAATATTATTTTTGCCGACGCCGATATTGCTAAAGCTGCCGCGGGTGCGCCAGGTGCGGTCTTTGATAACGCTGGACAAGATTGTTGCTCGCGCTCGCGTATTTTGGTACAAAAATCAGCCTTTGATACCTTCATGGAGCATTTTGAAGTTGCGGTCAAGAAGTTTCGCGTTGAAGATCCAAATCTTACAACTGCCGATATGGGACCACTTATTTCAAAAAAACAGTATGAATCTGTTGAATCATTTTTAGATGAACCGATTGCATTCAAAGGTAGTGCACCAAGTGGCCCAGGTTATTGGATGGCCCCCACTGTGTTAATGCCCAAAGACCGGCAGGCGCGTTCATGGCGCGAAGAGATTTTTGGTCCAGTAGTTTCAGTTATGAGTTTTGCGGATGAGGCCGAAGCAATTGAGATGGCCAATGACAGCGAGTATGGATTATCGGGCTCGATTTGGACTAGAGATGTTGGACGTGCATTGCGAGTTTCGCGTGGAATTGAAACTGGTGCACTTTCAGTTAACTCCAACTCATCGGTGCGCTTCTGGACTCCCTTTGGGGGCTTTAAACAGTCAGGGTTGGGCCGAGAGCTTGGACCAGATGCCTTGGATTCTTTTACTGAAGTTAAGAACGTATTTATCTCAAACGAGTAAAACTTGATTAAGTCAACTTAATCGGCGCGATTGCGACTCGGTCAAGAAATTGATCGACTAAGTCATAACCGCGCTGATTGCTTTCTCGCTCTAACTTCTTAGTCTGGGCGCGTAAATCCTCAACGACAATACCTTCGGATTCAGCTTCCTCCCGTCCACCTTCCATGGCTAGCCATATATCCAAGACCGCCGCATCGATTTCTGGGTGAAACTGCACGCCTAATGTTCGACCATATACATAGGCCTGCGGGCAGAGTTCATTGCGCGCAATTTGCGTAGAC
>JANLPM010000008.1:0-8615 GCA_031367265.1 Actinomycetes bacterium | reverse complement strand
AAATTTAAATACAAGCCAAGTTCGAACATCCACTCCCAGAGTTCAGGAGAGTATGCAAGATTTCCTGGATATCCATCGGGGTGCCAGCCCTCCATGACACAGTTTTCAATAATAATCTTTACGCCCTTTGAGTCGGCGTGTCTGACAAGTGGGGCGAAGACATCTTTTGCAATAGCGAGGTTTTCTCTTACCGGTTTATTCCAATCGCGGCCGATAAAAGTGCCCACCGTTTCAACTCCTAAGGCCGCCGCGGCATCGATACATTTGATGACGTGGCCATTGATCTCATCCCGGACCTTTTGATCTGAATGAAGATTATTATCATAAAAAGCCATGGACGAGAGTTTAAGTTTGCGAGAATCAAAAATATTCTTGACCTCTGCAAGGTAGTGGGTATCTGTATTTTCTACATTGATGTGCGTTGCAATAAAGGGGCGCTCTCCGAGATCAGGCCAGGCTGCAACTTCAAGGGCCTCATACCCTTGTAATACAGCCCAGTCCGCGATCTCCTCGAGGGAGAGTTTTGGTAAACATGCAGTTAGAAATCCCAGTTGCATTAAATCTCCACCCACTCTCCCGTATGTGATGATTGCAAGACCGCCTCGGTTAATTCTGCAGCACGCAGTCCATCTGCGAAAGTGGGTAGACCATCAATCTGCGAACCGGCAATTGCTCGGTAAGTATCACTGATTAGAGCGTTAAAGCAGTCTTGGTATCCCTGCGGATGTCCGGCTGGAAGAAATGAATGAGCACTAGCATCGGCCGACTCCTCATTTACCCCGCGCATGGCAATTTGATTTGAATCTAACCCACCGACCCATAAAGAGTCAGGTGCTTCTTGATCAAATACAAAGCTCTCAGTGGGGCTTTCAAAAGAGAACCATAACTTGTTCTTTCGCCCAGCCGAGACTTGAGATAAGACAAGCGAGCCTTGTGCCCCCTTATCAGTTCTAAAAATCATGGTTGCACCATCTTCGGTGTTAACCTTTTTGTAATCACCTCGACTATTAAAAACCTTCATGAGCTGGGCGCTAATATGAGTGATACGGTGACCGGTTACAAACTCTAAAAGGTCACACCAATGCACTCCGATATCGCCAAATGCTCGTGATGGCCCGCCTAACTCTGGATCAATGCGCCAATTGACAGTAGTTTCGCGCGATAGCCAATCTTGCAGGTAGTAACCATGCAGCAGGTTCAACGGCTCTTTTAACGCTGCGATTCTAGAGCGGGCCTCTCTTACAGATGGGTAATATCGATAGATAAATGGAATCGTGGCAATTACGTTATATTCCAAAGCAAGTTGCGTTAAGTATTGAGCCTGCTCAACTGAGACCGCTAAAGGTTTTTCACAGATCACATGTTTTCCAGCACGAATTGCTAGCTCGGCTATTTCAGCATGAAAGATGTTAGGCGTACAGATATGAATAACATCAATATCTGGATCATTGACCATCTCATCGATGGTTACAGCCTTGGGAACTCCCATTTTGGCGGTAGCGTTTTGAGCCTCCTCCATTGTCTTGGCGGCGATTGCGGCGACAACTCCACCTGAAGCGCGGATGGCTCTAACATGGACTTCGCCGATGAAGCCAAAACCTACGACACCTGAGTTAATCGTTAATTGGGATTGGTACTCAGCTGTGCTTTTCGGGCTACCAAAAGTGTTAAGCATCATTACGTTCCTTTTCCTTCAAGTAATGCTTTACTTTAGAATTAATGAATTCGAATCCATCGGCAGCGAGAGCATCCATAGATTGTGCAACTGGGCGCCAGAGAGAGACCGCTCGCGCAATTTCTTTGACCGTTGGTAAAAATGATTCAATAACAATCTGTCCTTCGTAATGGATATCTTTCAACGCCGTAAAAAATTCATCCCAATGTACTTGACCTTTACCGGGAGTACCTCGGTCATTTTCTGAAACTTGAACGTGGAAGATGTACGGCGCAGCTACGCGAATGGCTTCAGATAAAGATTTCTCTTCAATATGCATGTGAAACGTATCAATTAATAGGCCAACATTATCCAGGCCGACTGCACGACACAGCGCAACTCCTTGTTCAAGTGTATTTATAAGATCTGTTTCAAATCGATTGAGAGGCTCAATTGCCAGCTTGACTCCCTTTGCTTGGGCATACGTTGCGACTATAACAATGCTCTCAACTGCCCAATCAAATTGCTGCTTTCGTTCCACGGGGGAGAGGAGTCGAGTTTTACCTGTTGCCGAATACATAGGGCCACAGACCATAGGTGAACCTACTTCTGCCGCGAAATCTATACAGGTATTTAAATATGCGATTCCCTGTGCGCGAACTCTCGGATCCTCATGCGAGATATCGCGATCAGGACCGAAAGCCCCGCAGATAGAAATATCTAATCCATACTTTTTTGCGGCCACATTCATGGCATTAGACGACAGAATAGCTGGATCTTCAATACATATTTCGAGGACCTCATACCCCATCGATTTGACTTTGCCCATGAGTGATAAATCGTTATCACTAAAAGGTGAGGCTAAAACAAAGGTAGAAAGACCGATTTTATTTTTCATTATATGAGACCGAGGCTCTTTTCGATATTTTTTATATATTTAATTGAAGATTCTGTATATGGGTCTAAGAACTCAGGGGCTTTGCCTCCAGCAAGCACTCCCCAGATATCTCCTGCAGCTGGCAGCAGTTCAAATGAACAAACTCCTTGGTAATTTACATCGGCGATTGCTTGAACGATGGGAGTGAAATCTAGAAAGCCTTCGCCGGGTGCTGCGCGGTTAGAATCTGCCAAGTGAACGTGGGCAAGACGATTTCCTGCGCTTCGAATGGCAGCGGGAATATCCTTATCTTCGATTGACATGTGGAAGGTATCGGCCATTACACCAATTCCAGGGCTATCAACTTCATCGACCATCTGAATAGATTGATCAAGGCGATTTACAAGATATGTCTCATATCGATTCCATGGCTCAAGCGCCAGGCGTACTCCATGATCATGGGCATAGTGTGCGGCCTCGCGCGCACCTTCAACAGCCCATGCCCACTCCTGGTCGATATTTACTTCAGCTTTAATTTTCATACAGGCAGTGGGCGTGAGGGTAACAATTTTGGCTCCAACGGCGACTGCGAAGTCTATATTGCCCTTGATGTACTTCACGGTGTTTGCACGAATAGCGGCATTACTACTGACTAAGTCGCGCTCTGGTGTGTATATGCTCACGATTGAAGAGACAGGAAGGTTGTACTTGCGAAGGGCCACGTTGTATTGAGCAGCAGTAATTTGATCTGGTTCTCCAACGATTTCTGCATAGTCATAACCAAATTTCGAGAGCCGAGCGATTCCCGATTCGATTGGTTCTGTTCCGTACACGAGCATGTTGTATGCATACTTGAGCATGATGATATTCCCCTCCTACTTTATTTAACTGAACCCATTGTGAGTCCGCGTACAAGATATTTTTGAGCAAATAACGCTGCTATCCATACAGGGATAACGACAATTGTTCCAGCAGCCATAATTGTGGTCCAGGCTGTGCCAACTGGAGTAACAAACTCAGTAAGACCTACCGTGGCAGTGCGCGTTGTGGCACCACTCAGAATATTGGCAAAGAGGAAGTCATTCCATGCAAACACAAAACTTAATAACGCAGTAGCTACGACACCAGGTGCCGATAGCGGCAGAACTATCTTGAAAAAGATACGTTTCGTATCAAGACCATCGATTTCCGCAGCTTCTTCGATTTCGCGTGGGACTTCTTTAAAGAACCCGCGCAAGAGCCAGATTGCAAGTGGCATGTTCATGAACGTGTACACCAATACAAGTGACCAAATTGATCCTGTCAGTTTTATAGTCCGCAGCAAAAGAAATAGGGGGATAATTGTCACAATCGGTGGAACGATTCTGAGGGATATTATCCATGACGAAAGTCGATTCATACCTTTGGAAGGGAATCGCGCCATTGGATAAGCGATTCCTGATGCCAATAAAACTGTAAGCACAACTGACATGGATACAGCGCGCAGGCTAGTCATAATGGCTGACTTGAAGTTGCTCTTAAATAGAACCTCGCGATAATTATCTAGAGAAGGTTTGAAGAAAAAAGAGTTGCTGTTACTAAAAGCCTGGTTCCCAGTTTTAAAGCCAGTAGCTATCATCCAAACTACGGGAAAAGTAAAAATAATAGTTACTAATATTCCAAGAGCAAGCCGTAGGTGGTCTAGTGGCTGTGGCTTGCGATGCAATTTTTGACTCATCGCTCCTCATTTTCCTTAGCTAATTGTCGTAGAAAAACTCCAGAGACAAGTAATACGGTAATAAGGAAAAGCCATGAATAGGCCGACGCTATTCCAACATTCAGAACCTTAAACCCTGAGTCATAAATGCTCCATGACATTGTTGAAGTCAAATTAACGGGGCCACCCCTGGTGGTTGCATAAATTAAATCATAAACACGAAATGAATCGATAAGGCGTAGGGTCATTCCAACAATCAAAGGATATTTCATAAGCGGCAAAAAGATATTTTTTATGATTTCAATTCTGGATGCACCATCGAGTTTTGCTGCCTCAATTAACTCTTCCGGGACAGATTGCATTGCTGCAAGAAAAATGAGAAACAGGAATGGTGTCCATTGCCAGATGTCAACTGCAATTATGACGGGGAAAGCGGTGTTTAAACCACTCAAGAAGTCATGACGGCCCAGACCTATTATTTCTGTGAACCTGTTTATAATTCCGAATTGAGAATCAAACATAAATCGAGAGAGCATTCCAACGACAATCGGTGCTGTGAGCATGGGCAATAAAATAAGAGTGCGCATTACCCGATGAAATGGCATCGGTCGGAAAAATATTAGTGCTAGGCAATAGGCCAACAGCGATTCAATAATTACGGTTAGAAATACGAATATTAAAGTAATTTTGAGTGTATGCCAAAATTCTTGATCCAAAAGAATATTTTTGTAATTGTCGATACCATTAAAGTGACGTCCAGCTGGATCAGTTAGAATCCATTTTTGGAATGAAACTACAAGGGCGTATACGCTGGGGAAAACAGAAAGTCCAAGGAGGACCAGCACTCCAGGAATTATCGAAAGATATCGACCAGAGTGTCCATGTTTGCGAGCACGTGAAGACCCTTCAGGGCTTAAGTTCTTTTCACGCTTTAGGAGCGCGTCAGATTTCCGAAGGGTCTTCAACATGATTTCCTATTTCCCTATCTTCTCTTTTTAGCTTTTGAGGAACTTATCAATTGATGTATCAGCTGCCTTTGATCCGATAGCGACGGTATTCTGTCCCAAGGAGATTGCGCTGAGTTGAGTGCTCAATAAAGTTTCCCAAGCTTCTTCACCTGGAAAGAATGGGCGTGGCTTTGCTGTTTTGATTGATACCAGGACCGATGGATAGCGGCGGAAACGATCTATTGATGTGCCAGCTAATTTTTCACCAGTCAGAATTGGATCTGAATAACTCGAGGCACGTACAGGGTCTCCACCACCGAGTGAAGCCTGCTTGACATCGTTCTTTTTAGTCTCGAGCCAGCCGATAAACTTTTTGGCTTCCTCTTGATTCTTGGAGAACTTTGACACTGAAATTACCCATTCTGCAAGGTGAGATACTCCTCTCGCACCGTCTCCTCCGGGAATCTGAGCAAAGCTCCACTTGCCAACGGTTTTTGACGCATCTGGAATATCAGTGGCAAATGCTCCCCATGACCACTGAATTGCCGTGGCAATTGTTCCTTGCTGGGCTGCCTGAGTAACGCTGTCGTAAGTAAAGTCGTTAGCCCCTGGTGGCATTAATTTCATCATCTTGTTCCATTGCGTGGTTGCGTTTATACATTTACGTGATGAAAGTTGTGATTTCGTGAATGTTGCATTTAATGGTTCGCAGCCATAACTGTATGCAAAGCTCAACCATGTGTGGACATTTCCGAAACCTTTAGCCGCTTGAGCAGCCCATCCGTAGACCTTAGTACCGTTAAAAGTTTTCCCGTTGAACCAGGCAGCCTGGTTTTCCCAGACTTTCATTGTTTTTGGAACAACAAGTTTCGAACCTGTCTCCTTCTTAAACTGAGCTTTGATCTTTGCATCGTTATATAGATCTGATCGATACCAAAGAAGTGCGGGGTGAATTGTCTGTGGAACTCCAAGTAGCTGTTTATTATATGTACCGACGGCAAGGGCCTGGGGCAGGAAATCAGCTTTGTCGGTAGCGCTAAGAATGCTATCGAGCGGAACTAAGAAGCCAGCGCGACCAAATTCTGGGATCCAGTTGTAGTCGATGTTAAAAATGTCATAACTTGAATCTTGCGCAGCAAAGAGTGCACCCATTTTCTGATGGATCTCGTCGCGACCGATCAACTGAACATTAACTTTGACGCCAGTCAGCTTCTCATATTCAGGTGCCAATGTGTCTTTGACAACTGTTCCCCATGTGGCTGGCAAAAAGATTGCATTAAGTGTGACGGCTGCATTGGCTTGAGAAAGATTTAAAGTACTCAATCCCATTGCAAGTGCTATGCCGAGAGCGAGCGCACCTAAACCTTTCCGGTGCTTCTTCATTGGAGTTGCTTCCATTATTCTACCTTTCATTTAATTTCATGAGCGAATTCTCAGGAAATTTGGATATGGATTTTTACTATTGAACGATCGTTTTCAAGGCTCTTAATGGCAGCTACGGCCTCCGAAAGAGGTCGAATTGAATCAACTATGAGAGCAGGATTGAATCGACCAGCCGCTATTAGATTTATTGCGCGCGGCCACGTGTCATAAGTACCCGCATAAGAACCAACGATTGTAAGCTCTTTTGCATATATATCGAATGGACGCAGTGTCATGCTCGCATCCTGTGGCGCCGCCCCATAAGCGAGGATTCGCCCCCCACGACGAACTAACGCCACAGCAGCTTCATACGTTGGAATACTGCCAACGGCTTCGATTACAACATCTGGGCCGATGTTATTTGTTTTAGATTTAAGAGTTGCATCAAGATTTTCGTTAATTGGGTCGACGGTTATATCGGCCCCCATTTGAATTGCGATCTCGCGGCGATGAAAATCCGGTTCGCTCACAATTATCTGGGCAGCTCCCTGCAATTTTGCAAGAGCTGCATGCGCAAGACCCATTGGTCCACCACCGATAATTAGAACTGTTTCCCCAGCGCGAATTCCAATTCGATCTTGCCCATGTATTGCACAAGCAAGCGGCTCAACGTATGCAGCGGCATCTAGTGAGATTGCATCGGGGAGAACATAAATGTTTTGAGCCGGTGCTACGACATATTCTGCAAGCGCGCCTGCATCATGCACACCAAGTTGGCGAACCGTGGGACAAAATAACTTGGCACCTTTTCGGCAGAAGTCACAAGACCCACAAGCGATATTGATATCAGCAACTACTTTTGAACCTACCGCCACTGATGACACAGCGTTTCCAACTTCGACGATAGTCCCTGAAAACTCATGTCCCAGAGTTAGCGGAAGATTTGGCGCAGGGAAATTACCTTTGGCGATATGCAAATCGGTTCCGCAAATACCTGTACGGTGCACTTTAATGAGCACTTCATCAGATTTTGGTACTGGGACTTCGATGGTATCCATTCGAAGGTCCCCAGGGCCATGAAGTCTTGCCGCCAACATTGTTTGGGCCATTGATATCACCTTTCATTTTTAATCTTGAGGGCTCTCCTTTAAGAATTAATTACCATAACTTATGCCTTAAAATACAAAAGTCAATACGGAAACAACGAAATTTCTGTTTTGTTATACAAATGTAATGAAATTCATGCTAGCCTTCCCCCCATCGCTTTACTTAAGGAAAGGTCCATGGCCAACACAGGTGTCCGAATACGAGCTTGACCTCGATGATGCAAGCAGCTTGGCACTGGTCATTGCCACAATTCGACGTTCGGGCCAAATATCTCGACCAAAAGTAGTTCGCCAAACCGGATTTTCTCGGACTTTGGCAACTAAGCACATCGATATCGCCTTGAGCAGCGGCTTACTTTATGAAGGTGAACTTGGAGAATCGACAGGGGGGCGCGCCCCTCGTTTGCTTGAGTTCAACCCCCGCGCTGGAACGTTATTAATCGCCGAGTTAGGGGCAAGCGGAATGAGTGTGGCAATCTCAGATCTATCTGGGAATCTGAGTGAAATTCAAAGTTTTAATACAGAGATTTCGCTTGGCCCAGAGCTTGTTTTGGCTCAGGTGGAAAAGGCCTTCGATGCGATTATCGCAAAGTTCAAAATTAAAAATATCTGGGGGATTGGTCTCGGACTCCCGGGTCCAGTTGAGTTTGCGGCCGGGATTCCTATGTCACCACCGATTATGCCGGGTTGGGATCGCTACCCCGTAAGAGCGCGTTTAGCAGATAAATATGATGTTCCTGTCTGGGTCGACAATGATGTAAATCTCATGGCACTTGGCGAGGCGGCCAAGTTAGATGATAAGAAATCAAGTGAACTTATATATATAAAAATTGGAAGTGGCATAGGAGCTGGAATTTTGACTCACGGAAGATTGCACCGTGGAGCCCAAGGTTGCGCGGGTGATATTGGCCATATTGCAATAAGTGAGACAACAGATGTGGTTTGTCGTTGTGGAAACGTGGGCTGTCTTGAA
>JANLPM010000271.1:0-4639 GCA_031367265.1 Actinomycetes bacterium | reverse complement strand
TGGGCGGTATTGAGTTTGCCCGAGGTTGCGGCATTCATAGGCTTCTTTGCTGGAGTATTAATGGACATTTCTCCAAGTTCAAGTGGGCCAATGGGCCAATGGGCCATAATCATGATTGGAGCTTGTTATGCGATCTCTTATTTTGGAGCCGGCAATGAAAGTTTAGCGAGTAATCCGCTAGGAGTTACGATTCTTATTTCGATCGTTGTTTTCTTTTTAGAGTTTACCTATGTTGCAACTGGCGCTTTGCTCGGAGTACAAAGTGGAGTTTTCAGCCACATTATCCTGACCATCGCAGGGATTACCCTGTGGACGCTAATCGTCACACCAATTTTTTTACCCATCTTTTCTCGTCTTCACGGCTTAGCCTTTGATAAAGAGTCGTCAATATGAATCAACGTTCGCGACTTAGCTTGCTCGTAGTACAGATATTAATAGTTTCGCTCCTGGTTGCACTTTTTGGGCGGTTGTTTTATTTGCAAATCGCTGCAGGCTCAATTTATCGCGATGCTGCTCTAAGTATTCAAAGCCGCGATGTTATATCTCCGGCAACTCGCGGATTAATCGTTGATTCATCCGGTGTGCCATTAGCCCTTAATAAAGTGGGTTTAGCCATCACAATAGATCGAACTGCGATTGATAAGCAACCGGATAAAGGTGTCGCGGTTATGAAACGATTGAGCAAACTTCTAAAACTTCAATACAGCGATATTTTTCGAAATACGCGTTTATGTGGAGAACTACCTAAAGGCGAAAGAACTGGATGTTGGACTGGATCTCGCTATCAACCAATCCCTATAACAAAAGGAGCCGATCCAAATATTGCACTCCAGATTGTGGAACGCTCAGATCAATTTCCTGGTGTGGATGCAGCGCCAATTGCAATTCGCAACTACCCCGGTTTTACTGGAGTAAATGCCGCGCATGTGCTTGGCTACGTTGGTCCTTTAACCGACTATGATCTGGTAAAAAATCATGGTAAAACCTATTTCCGTAGCGAGTCGATTGGCAAAACCGGTCTAGAAATTACTTACGATGCTTACCTGCGCGGAACACCTGGTATTCGTACGGTTATTGTTGATCGCAAAGAGGCAGTTACGGCACAAGGCCAAAACACGCCACCAATTGGCGGGAATCATTTAGTGACATCACTAGATGTGCGATTACAAAGCGCGGTTGAAGTTGCACTGGCCGATGCAGTAAATCGCGGACGTGCAAATGGAAATACATCTGACTCTGGCGCCGCAGTCGTTATGGATATTCGAACTGGTCAAGTCTTGGCCATTGCCTCGTACCCAACGTATGACCCTAACGCTTTTGAAAAAGGTTTGACCGTTGCACAAGCCGCAGATCTTTTTAGCCCTAAGAAATCGGTACCTGCACTCTCACGCGCACTTCAGGGTCTATTTGCTCCCGCCTCTACTTTTAAATCAGTCTCAGTCATTGCCGCCGCCGCAGCAGGTTATAACTTGAATGCAACATATAACTGCCCGGCGCAAGTTCAAGTTGGAAATCGTGCTTTCCAAAACTTCGAAAGTAAATCACAAGGAAGTATGAGTTTGAAAAAAGCAATTGCTGTTTCCTGTGACACGATTTGGTATCGAATAGCATTTGATGAATGGTTGCGTGATGGTGGATTGCGTCCTAAATCTAACCCAAGTGATTACTTCTTTAAGGCCGCCCAGAGCTTTAATATCACGCAGAAAGTGGGTATCGACTTACCATCAGAATCTGCCTCACGCCTGGCGGATCGAGCTTATAAACAAAGTTGGTATCAGAAGAATAAGGATTTCTACTGTAACTATAAGGATCGCTCTACCAAGGCGCAACAGACCCCATTTCTAATTTTGCTAGCTCAAGAGAATTGTCTTGATGGTGACAAGATTCGCGCTGGTGATGCCGTTAACTTTGCAATTGGTCAAGGTGATACCGTTGTAACACCACTTAAGCTAGCTCAGATGTATGCAGCAATCGGGAATGGCGGAACCATTTGGCAGATGACTGTGGGTAAAGCAATTGTTAAGACCGATGGAACGGTAGTAAAAACAATCTCTCCACAAAAACTTGGTCACTTGACTGCCTCAGCCTCGACACTTAATTTCTTGCATACCGCTTTGCGTGAAGTAGTCGTTTCCGGAACTGGTGCCGGTGCTTTTGCTGGTTTCCCAATTCAAGTCAGTGGAAAGACCGGCACTGCCGAGGTTTTTGGGCGCAATCTAAACGGTTCATTAAAGGACAATACGTCGTGGTTTGCTTCATATGCACCGAGTGAAAAACCACGCTATGCCGTCGTAATGATGGTTAGCCAGGGTGGTTTCGGTGCAACTACTTCTGGTGTTGGAGTGAGAAAGATTTATGAAACGCTTTTTGGCGTTAAGGGAAATAAAGTTGTGCCAGGGGCAGCGATATTTCCAGATGGAGCGCCTCCAACGAAGCTACCTTCAATTTCTCCCGCCACTAAGCCTAAGGTTGCGCCGTGAGTTTAATTAATGCGCGCCAGCGCTTATATCGTCGCGACCGCCGATCAATTTTACGCGGCTTTGATCCAGTTCTTACCGGTGCAGTGGCGTTACTGCTAATAATGGGAACTTTATTGGTTTATGCGGCAACACGTGATTGGTATGCAAGAAATGGTTTGGATCCTCAGTATTACCTCAAACGACATCTTATTAATATTGCAATTGGTGTGTTATTAGCGTATGGAACTACGGTTATCGATTATCGACTACTGCGCGCATATACGCCGATTTTTTGGGGCTTAGGGGTGCTCGGCTTAGTTGCAGTTTTGATTCCAGGAGTAGGAAGCACAGTTAATGGTGCGCGTGCATGGATAGGGCTACCCGGCGGTTTTCAAATCCAACCTGCAGAGCTCGCCAAGATTTCAATTATCATCGGAATGTCCATGCTTCTTTCAGAGCGCACCCACGATTCAGATATCCCAACTTCGCGAGATGTTATTCAAGCCCTGGTAATTGCCGGTTTGCCGGTTTTACTTATTATTGTGCAGCCCGATATGGGAACGGTTTTTATTATTAGTGTTTGCGTCGTCACGATTATTGCCGTTTCAGGTGCGCCATCGCGTTGGGTTGCCGGTTTATTAATCGTGGCAGTACTCGGTGCCGTACTTGCAACTAAGAGCGGTGCTATTAGTGCATACCAAGTCAAGCGCTTACAAACTTTTGTCGATCCAACGGCCGACAGGCAAGGCGCGGGATATCAACTTCGACAGGCACGAATTACCGTTGGTTCGGGTGGATTAGTTGGAAAGGGTTTATTTAAAGGCCCTCAAACAAATGGTCGATTTGTACCTGAGCAACAGACAGACTTCATCTTCACCGTTGCCGGAGAAGAGCTTGGATTCGTAGGCAGTGGCTTAATTCTCTTCCTTTATCTTTTGATTTTGATGAGAGCGTTTTCAATTGCGCGCAGAAGCAATGATGCGTTCGGTCGATTAGTAGTTACCGGAGTTATCGCCTGGTTTGCTATCCAACTCTTTGAAAATATCGGAATGACGTTGGGGCTCATGCCAATGACGGGAGTTCCCCTTCCATTTATCTCATATGGTGGCTCATCTATGTTTGCCACTTTGATCGGATTTGGCCTTTTGCAGAATGTTCACGCTCGTTCCAAGGGCTAAAATCGAGTTGAAGTAGGATATTTGCGCCCCCTCTGTCATACTTAGGGCAACAGTTCAGCGCGGCTCGCGAAACCTTCGCGGCAAAAGCCCAGCGCGGACAGGTAAGAAAAAACCTAAACGGGATTTTTTTAACATTAGAGCGTTTTTAACGAACGCATAGAGGATTTGGTGCCATGGCTATTGAGCCTAAAACACCGCGCAAGCGTGCGGTCAAGAAAACTTCGCTTAAAACAGATGCAACAGTTGCAACAGAGAGCATTATTGAAGAGCCAAAAAAGGTTATTCGAAAAAAAACCGTTCCAGTTCCGGTCTTTCAGGCCGCACCTGAGAACCCCATTGCGAAAACACCGCGCAAAAAAGCGGTTTCCGCCCCAGTGCACATAGTTGAGGCAGTTAAAACCGATCTACCAACCCTAACTGGACCAGATGATTCAGAAGATCGCACTAACCCCAACCGTCGACGCCGTCGCGGTGGACGTGGACGCCGTAAACCCGGCGTCGATGCGAGCGGGGGCGAGGAAGATTCGCAAGAATTAGCCGAAGATTCAACTGAAAGCTCAACTCACCGCCGGCGCCGACGCCGTGTTGCGGGATTAGATGGAGTTACTCCAGGAGAAACCGTTGTGGAAGATGGTGTGGTAACCATTGTAAAAGTTCGCGAAGTACGTGAGCGCGCAGCAAAACCAGTACGCACCGAACGGGCAGAGCGACCAGAGCGTCGTGGAGTACGTCGCGAGCGCGTAGATCGTAATGATCGGGCAGGCCGCAGCGAATATCGTGAGCCTTATCGCAAGCGTGGCACAATAATTACCGATAGCGAATTCTTAGCGCGCCGTGAAAATGTTGATCGCGAAATGCTGGTGCGACAGATTGCTGATCGCACACAAATTGCAGTCATTGAAGATGGCATCATGGTTGAGCACTATGTAAACCGCAATAGCAACGTCTCATACGTCGGAAACGTCTACTTAGGTCGTGTTCAAAACGTTCTTCCATCGATGG
>JANLPM010000265.1:0-2102 GCA_031367265.1 Actinomycetes bacterium | reverse complement strand
GTCAAACTTGGAAGGTATTTTTCTAAAGGAGTTGTATCTGATGATCTTCGCACCGTTACAAAAAGCGGCGGCCGCGAAGGTGATGACTTCTATCGCGACCGTTGGAGTCATGACAAAGTAGTTCGTTCAACGCACGGAGTTAATTGCACGGGCTCGTGTTCATGGAAAGTTTATGTCAAAGATGGAATTATCACGTGGGAAACTCAACAGACTGATTATCCGTCAGTAGGTCCTGATTCACCTGAGTACGAACCTCGAGGATGTCCGCGGGGTGCGGCTTTTTCTTGGTATACATATTCTCCAACACGTATTCGCTTTCCCTATATTCGAGGTTTATTGCTCGAAATGTATCGTGAAGCTAAATCTCGACTTGGTGATCCGGTTCTTGCTTGGGCTGACATAATGGATGATCCAATTCGTCGAATGAAATATCAAAAAGCTCGCGGTAAGGGTGGTTTAGTTCGAGCACAGTGGGCCGAGATTTCTGAAATTATTGCTGCGGCACATGTTCATACAATTAAAAAATATGGTCCCGATCGCGTCTTTGGTTTCTCGCCAATTCCTGCAATGTCTATGGCATCTCATGCAGCGGGCGCGCGATTTATTTCACTCATGGGTGGTTCTATGCTCTCATTTTATGATTGGTATGCCGATCTTCCCGTTGCATCTCCGCAAGTATTTGGAGATCAGACTGATGTACCAGAGTCTGCCGATTGGTTTAACTCTTCATATTTAATTATGTGGGGATCAAATGTTCCAGTAACACGAACTCCCGATGCTCACTTCATGACCGAGGCTAGATATCGCGGTCAGAAAGTTATTGCGATCAGCCCCGATTATGCCGATAATACAAAGTTCGCCGATGAGTGGGTAGCTCCTCACCCTGGTACCGACGGTGCACTTGGCATGGCAATGGGACACGTCATCTTGAAAGAGTTTTTCGTTGATAAACAAACCCCCCGCTTTAGCGAATATGTAAAGAAGTACACGGATCTTCCTTACTTAGTTTCACTTCGCGAAAAAGATGGGGCATGGGTACCGGATAAATTCGTAGTAGCATCAGATTTAGGAGACACATCAGCGGGTTCACAGTTCAAAACCGTTGTTCTTGATTCTTCAACTGGACAGACATATATTCCTAATGGCTCATTAGGTCATCGCTATAACGATGAGTCAATGGGAAAGTGGAATTTAGATCTTGAGGGTGTAGATCCACTACTTACTGTCTACGGCCGCGCCGATGCATCTAATGCGCCGATTTTACTTCCACGCTTTGATGTGGGACAAAAAGAGTCCGAGAGTGGCGGTGTACTTCATCGCGGTGTTCCCACTATCCAACTCGGTAATAAAAAAGTTACCACCGTCTATGACTTAATGCTTGCACAGTATGGTGTTAGTCGCAAAGGTCTTGCGGGCGATTGGCCTACCGACTACACCGACACAACTCCGTACACACCGGCTTGGCAAGAAGAGATTACCAATGTTCCAGCCGCGCAAGCAATTCGTATTGCCCGTGAGTTTGCAGAAAATGCCGATGAGTCGCAGGGTCGCTCGATGATTTTGCTCGGTGCTGGAACTAATCACTGGTTCCACTCCGATACGATGTATCGAACATTTTTAGCCCTTGTTACTTTGACTGGCTGTCAAGGTGTCAATGGCGGAGGCTGGGCGCACTATGTAGGTCAGGAAAAATGTCGACCAGTGACGGGTTGGGCACAGTTAGCTTTTGGTGCAGATTGGTCACGCCCACCACGCCAAATGATAGGTACCGCTTTTTGGTATGTATCAACAAATCAGTGGCGCTACGACGGATTAAAATCTGAACTTCTTGCATCTCCACTTGGAGAAAAACGTTTTCAGAATATGTCCGCCATTGATGTGATGGCTAAGTCTGCGCGTATGGGTTGGATGCCTTCGTATCCCTCGCTTAACCGCAACTCTTTAGATTTAGCTGATGAAGCCCGCGCCCGCGGTGTAGACCCTTCAGCTCACGTTGTCAATGAGTTAAAAAATGGAAATCTGAAATTCGCAATTGAAGATCCAGATGCACCAGAAAATTGGCCGCGCGTATTA
Organism: Actinomycetes bacterium; assembly: GCA_031367265.1. Taxonomy (GTDB): domain Bacteria; phylum Actinomycetota; class Actinomycetes; order Nanopelagicales; family Nanopelagicaceae; genus Planktophila. The sequence goes on along the minus strand of JANLPM010000265.1, from coordinate 29 downwards.
ACTGTTTGGCGTGCAAATATTCTAGGCTC
>JANLPM010000259.1:0-2140 GCA_031367265.1 Actinomycetes bacterium | reverse complement strand
GGTTTTAATAAAGCGCGGATAGAATTACTGTATGCGAAAATCTGTAAGTGCGGGGTTGTCTATAGCGCTCATTGGGGCTTTGACGCTGGTACCGCAGAGTGATGCGGCCACATATGGATCGGTCTCTCATATTCATGATGTGAAGGTATTTGGGAATCGGATTCTGCTTAACACGCACGAAGGTCTCTATGAGTATCTAGCTGCGAATTCGATGCAGAAAATAAGTAGCGATGATTTTGATGTGATGGGGTTAGCTATATATGGACGAACCCTTTATTCCAGTGGCCATCCAGGGCCTAAATCAAATTTATCAAATCCGATTGGACTCCTTTCATCAACAGATGGCGGAAAGTCATGGAAGAAAGTTTCCTTGCAAGGTGAAGTTGATTTTCATATGTTAGAGGTTGGTAAAAACGATATGTATGGCGGTGATTCAAGTAGCGGGCAGTTGATGTATTCCTCTGACCGCGGTAAGAAATGGCGAAAGTTAGGTGAAAATAAATACTCCGATATCGCCGTGCTGAGCACCAAGAGTGGCAGCGCGTTTGCGCTTGGGTCGGGGGATTTAGTGCAAACTACCGATGCCTTTAAAACAACAACTTCTATAAAATCTTCTCTGAAGTGGAGCTCGGTAGAAATTGTAGGGACAACTCTTTATGCATCCTCCGGAAAAGCGATCTATCGCTCAATTGATAGTGGAAAGAGTTGGAAGAAAATAGCGACACTCTCCACCGAAATATCTAGCATCTCGATGAATGCAAAAATTTTAGTTGCCGTAACCAGCAATGCAATTTTCGTTTCTCGCGATGGTGGTAAGAGCTTTAAACCCTAAGATACAAACGGGGCGGAGGTGAAAACCTTCCTACTTATCAATACTGGCCATGAATTAGTGGATCTATTTTACCGATGCAACGGCCTCAACAATTTGGGCGCTAAGCCATTTTCGAAGTTCATAGGAATCATCAACCATAAGGCCGTGATTGAAGAATGCGTGAATCATCCCGGGGTATTGCTTGAGGGTTACGGGAATCCCAGCTTTTTCTAAGGCATTGGCATAGTTTGCGCCGTCATCGCGCAGGACATCGTGTTCGGCTAAAGCGATGATTGCTGGTGCAACGTTGGTGAATGAAGTAGCCCGTGCGGGCACGGCGTATTTATTTTCGAGCTTCTCTGTCGGCACGTACATAGCCCAGAAAGTTGCCATATCAACCTTATCTAAACCAAAGCCGGTTGTATGTTCGATGTAAGACTCGGTTTGAAAATCTGTATCAAGGCATGGGTAGATAAGCATTTGGTATGCAAGTTTTATATCGCCGGTGTCGGCGGCCTTGAGTGCAACGGCTGCGGCTAAGTTTCCGCCGGCGCTATCGCCGCCTACTCCAATTTTTGTGGGGTCAATGCCTAAGTGCTCCGCGTTTTTGGCAACCCATAATAGGCCTGCATAGCAATCATCAAAAGGAGTTGGGAAGGGATGCTGGGGGGCTTTTTGATAGTTAATGGCGATAATAATAAATCCAGTTTCTGCACACATATTAGAGAGCGTCGCCGTGTAGAAAAGTGGCCAGCCAAAGATCCAGCCACCACCGTGAAAAAATACTAGGGCGGGGGCGTTAGGTTTTACATTCTTGGGCCGAAAGATAACTGCATGTAAATCGGCAGTCGGAGATGTGAAATAGTCATGTTCGACATCGACATCTTTAGATTCAGGTCCAGCATATTTTATGTATCCGCGCATGTCTGCCCTTGCCTGTTCAAGAGTGGGGTTGCTGAGTAACGGGTTATGAACGGCGATGTGATCTAGATATGCGCGTACTTGCGGGTGAATTGCCATGGCGCTAAGTGTATATGTGCGTAGTTTTTGTTGCTCATTGGATAGAGCGCTAGGCGTTGGTTTACTTCTTTAAACAAAGTACCGGTCCGCAGGTGAAGCGAGCGTCGATACCTATTTAATTGAAACTAAGGCTATTCGGCCAATCTCAATTTGGTCATTGCGAGTAATAGCTTGGAATCAACTTGCCAATCATTAGGCACGGCAATGGTTTTCTTATTGACCGTGAAATCTTTTAACTTCGGCCGCATTGCATCCAATACTTCAGTACTAAATGGAGCTAAGAGAATGTGATTTGTTGCAGCTGATATT
>JANLPM010000236.1:0-12731 GCA_031367265.1 Actinomycetes bacterium | reverse complement strand
GACAAAGTTTTAAGGTGGTAGAGAACTATTCCAAAAGGTGGTTTGCGAAAATCAATCAGTTCAAAATGTCCGATTCTTCCAATTTCAGTCAATGTTGAACCTAGGCCAGCCTGGTTATAGGTCATATTTAGCTTCCGAGAGATTTCAATTGGAACTCTCTGGTCATTGGCTCCATGGATTATTACTATCGGCGCAGTTGTGTTGAGAGTTACATGTGGATCAAGATCCGGCCGGTGAGAAGCGGGAACCCCAAGAAAGCTGCTGACTGCGCCAGAGCCTAAATCCCTGAATTCGGCTTCAACTAAATCGCCTACAGGTGCCAGAACAATCACGGCCTTAATCAATGGTGAAGTTGCTGGATTTGAGGCGATTAAAGCTAAATGTCCGCCTGCCGAATGGCCAATCAGAATGCCGCCTCCACAGTGAACAATGGCTGCCCGTACATCATCACAGTAATTATCGGGAAAACCCGGAGTTCGGCGATATTCGATTAACTGGACCCGCCACCCCTCATCGGCGAGTGCTACCGCGTACGAACGAAGGTGCACTAAATCGTACTCAGGCCGCCAAAAGCCACCATGAATGAGCACAACTTGGCCCAAACAATCCGCGGGCGTATCAAAAACCTCAATGAATTGCGCTTCAAGTGGACCGTATTTCTCTATTCTGGTGGCGGCACGAGACGGTAAATCAAAAACCGAGCGATCCTCACGCAATGAGCGAGATATACCAATCAATTTTAGAAATTTCGAGACCACGTTTATGGTTTCAGAATAATTCGAATTGGGTTATCAGTTTTTTTCTCCAAATGTTGTAAAGCTTGCGCAGCCTCTTCTAGGGAGTAGATAGCGGTTATTGATGCCGATAAATCTAGTTTTCCTTGCTCGACGAGGGTAACTAATTCTTGTGTGTGATGAAGTTCAGATCCGTAGTGGCCTAAGATTTGATTTCGCTTGTAGACAAAGGCCATGTCATTTGGAATTGTGATTGCCTCACCTGCGATTCCGATAATTACTAAGCAACCGCCTTCGGATAAAAGAGGAAGAGCTTGCACTCTAACTGAAGTTACTCCGGCAAAATCAAAGGCAGAATCAATGCCCCGCCCATTGGTTGCCGCCCGGATTTTTTTGGAAAACTCAGTGTCGTTTGGATCAAGTGATAAATCTGCACCAACTAACATGGCGCGCTCACGCGCCAGAGGTAGTGGATCAACTGCGATAATCGGTGCCGAGCCCAGCATCTTTAGAAGTTGAACGGCGTGGATTCCAAGTCCGCCGAGTCCATAGACTGCACTTGATTGACCAAGGACTACCTTTGCCGTTTGGGTAATTGCTGCCCATGGAGTGGAAACTGCATCGGGAATTATGCAGGCTTCTTCAAAACTTAACGCATCATGTATTGCAACCAGTGTTGTCGCATCTGCAACCATGAATTGGGCAAAACCGCCATCAAAATCAAATCCTTGTGTGCGCACTCTGCCCTTGGCATCCCTTATTCCGGCGCACACGATGACGCGTTCCCCGATTTCCCAATCGGTAACACCCTCACCTAAGTATTCGATTACTCCTGATACTTCATGGCCCATTGTTACTTCATCGCCTGCTAAATATCCGGGCGAAATCGTTGAATCGATGAGATGTACATCGGAGAGGCACACTCCGGCAGCTTTAACTTCAATTCGAACTTGACCTGCACCTGGAAATGGAACTGGATAATCAACTACTTTAAACTCACGTGTACTTATCTTTATTCGTCCAGCTCGCATTAAATTATCCTCATCGCTCGATCAATCATAAGCTTTACCGCCTCACCAAAACCAGCAAAGGCAGGATTTGTAGTTTGGCCAGCAACATATCTGGCCCAAATTTGTTGCAAAATTACCGTTAATCGGAAAAGTCCAAAGACTTCATAGAAAGTAAAGTCTTTACACTCCCACTCTGATTTCGCAAGATATTTAGCAATAAACTCTTTTCGCGTTGGCATACCGGGCAAATTACTTGGTTGTCTTCTTAAGGCGGCAAAGGCTGGCTCATCCGTGTGATCAATCCAGTAGGCCATGGAAGAGCCTAAATCCATCAGTGGATCACCAATCGTTGCTAACTCCCAATCAAGAACACCTACTAAGGTCGGATGCTCATCTAAATTGAAAACGATGTTATCTAATCGCCAATCACCGTGAACCACACACGAGGCAACATCCTGTGTTTGATTTCGTTCCAGCCATCGCATCAAAGCCTCAGCCGGTGCAACATCTGGAGTACGGGCGTTGCGATAGCGCTTTGACCAGCCGTCGACTTGTCGGCCGACATAGCCAGGGCCTTTGCTTAGCTGGGCAAGTGAAGTTGAATCAACATGGTGGAGTGAAACTAAGCCATCAATGACCAAATTTCCAATTGTGGTAATTTCTTCGGTGCTCAATGAAATATCGGGTGGCAAATCGCGTCGCAAGATAACACCTTCAATACGTTGCATCACGTAAAAATCTGAACCCAGAATTAGTGGATCCTCACAAAGCGCTATCACTTTTGGTACAAGTGGAAAATTTGGCAGAAGTTTGTTTTGAATTAGGAATTCCCGTTTCATATCGTGAGCCGACGCCGCTTTTGTTCCAACGGGTGGGCGTCTGAGAATGAGTTCGCAATCTTTATACGTCAATAAATAAGTTAAATTTGAAGCACCGGCGCGATACTGTTGAACCGTTGGTAAATCAGCTGGAGTATGCGCATTCTCAACTAACCACGCATGAACAGTTTGGATATCAAAGCTGTCCTCAGTACGCACTACTCCCAGATCTGAGCTCATCGGTGAAAAATATGCTGGCTTTTCAGTTCAAACCGGGCAATATCGCGGAGGTGTACTTCGTCAGGACCATCGACGATTCGAAGCGTACGAATTCCGGCATACATCGCAGCCAGTGGCGTGTCTTGACTAACCCCTGCACCGCCATGAGTTTGGATCGCATGGTCAATAATTCGCTCGGCCATGCGCGGAACAACAACTTTTATTGCGGCGATTTCTTTTCGCGCCGCTTTTGCACCGACCGTGTCAATAAGCCAAGCGGTTTTAAGAACAAGGAGTCTGGACTGCTCAATATCGATGCGAGCATTGGCTATCCACTCCTGAATAACGCCTTGATGGGACAACTCTTGTCCAAAAGTAGTTCTCTCACGCGATCGCGAAACCATCAATGCCAAAGCCCGTTCGGCCATTCCAATTGCCCGCATACAGTGATGAACACGACCTGGTCCCAAACGCGCTTGTGCAATTTCAAACCCGGAGCCCTGTGTACCGATTAAGTTCGTTACTGGGACTGTGACATTTTCAAAGAGAATTTCGGCGTGGCCATGCTGATCTTCATAACCAAATACCGAGAGATTTCGCACAATTTTTACTCCAGGAGTATCAATGGGAACTAAGACCATCGATTGACGGTGGTAACTATCGGCCTGCGGATCTGTAACTCCCATGACAATTAATATTGTGCAGCGTGGATCCATCGCTCCTGTGGTCCACCACTTGCGCCCATTAATTACATAATTATTCCCTACCTGAGTGATGGAAGTAGCTATGTTTCTAGCATCACTTGAGGCAATATCAGGTTCGGTCATGGCAAAGCCAGACCGGATCTCGCCTTTGAGAAGTGGTTCAAGCCAACTCCGCTGTTGGGCATCGCTACCAAACATATGCAGGACTTCTATATTCCCAGTATCTGGCGCCGAGCAGTTGAGCGCTTCAGGTGCTATTTCTGGTGACCAACCTGTTAATTCAGCAAGTGAGGCATAATCAGTAACAGTTAAACCATGTTTTGGCGCATGTGCATCGGGAAGAAAAAGATTCCATAAACCTTTAGATCTAGCAGACTCTTTGAGTACCTCAATAATCGGCGGCAAAACATGCGGTTCTCCACCTTTAATCAACGCTAATCGCTGTTCATGATAAATCGATTCTGCCGGAAGGACTTTCTGTTGCATAAATGTACGCAGGCGATTGAGATAATCCTCGGCTTTCACACTATTACTAAACTCCATGGTAGTACCGTACGCATATCGCGCTAAAAAGGGGAGAGCCGCATGAATATTTTGGATACTTTTCGACTTGACGGCAAAGTTGCAGTTGTTACTGGAGCATCATCTGGACTCGGTGTTGCATTTGCACAAGCTTTAGCTCAAGCCGGAGCCGATCTGGTTTTGGGTGCGCGTAGAATTGATCGACTACCTGGTACTGGTGCACTTGTCGAAGCTGAAGGTAGAAACTTTGCCTCACTAAAAACCGATGTGACAAAGCCTGAAGATTGCACTGCACTCATAGCTTTGGCGATTGAACGTTTCGGTAAAGTAGATATATTAGTAAATAACGCAGGCGTTGGAACTGCAGTACCAGCGGCATCTGAAACTCCCGAGCAATTTCGAAACGTCATTGATGTTAATTTAATGGGCTCATATTGGATGGCACAAGCATTTGCTCGCGCCGCAAAAAATGGTGGCGCGATTGTAAATATTTCGAGCATCCTTGGAATGCGTCCAGGTGGATTACCGCAAGCTGCATACGCATCGAGCAAAGCCGGCGTAATTGGTTTAACTCGTGATCTTGCTGCTCAGTGGACTTCACGAAAGGGAATTCGAGTTAACGCGCTTGCCCCTGGGTTTTTTCCCTCAGAGATGACAGATCAAATGCCCGAAGCATCTATTGAGATGGTGCGTGCGTTAACCGCAGCCCAACGCGTTGGGCGAGTAGAAGAGTTAGCTTCTACGCTTATTTGGCTTGTTAGTGATGCATCGTCATATGTTTCCGGAGTAACGGTGCCAGTTGATGGCGGCTTTGTAATGCCCTAATCTCTACCTATGTGGGCGTTACCCACTTTTTCAAGGGAAATAGGAGTCATCGTGAAAAGACGTTTTGGCATTATTTCAGTCGTAGTTATCTCCTCGGCACTTATTTTGTCAGGATGCGCCAAGAGTGGTTCGGCAACTTCTGATAAAGCGGCATCATGTGCCAAGGCTGATCTTTCAACGCTTGCATCCGGAAAACTAACTATTGCTACTGGTCAGCCCGCTTACTACCCATGGATTATTGATGATAAGCCCGAGACGGGCAATGGTTTTGAAGGCGCAGTCGCTTATGCTGTTGCTAAACAACTTGGATTTACAAACGAAGAAGTTGTATGGGTCCGCACAACTTTTGATAGTGCGGTAACGCCAGGTGCGAAGAATTTCGACTTTAATCTGCAACAGTTCTCGATTACCCCAGAGCGTGCAACGGCCGTTGATTTCTCGTCGCCTTACTACACCGCCCCGCAAGCAATCGTCTCATTTAAAGGTAGCAAGATAGAAGGCAAGACATCTATTTCAGAACTGAAGAACGCCAAGCTAGGTGCCGCCGTTGGGACTACATCCCTTGATGCAATACAAAATCAAATCGGAGTTAAACCTCAAGTATTTAATGATAACGCTGCAGGTGTTTCAGCGTTAAAGAATGGCCAAATAGATGGATTAGTTGTCGATCTTCCTACTGCCTTCTACTTATCTGGCGTAGAAGTTAAAAATGGATTAATCGTTGGTCAATTGCCATCAACTGGCGCCGGCGATAAATTCGGCCTGCTCTTATCAAAAGGCAGCAAGCTAACTTCATGTGTATCTGCTGCCGTTGATGCAATTACTACCAATGGAACGTTGGCTGCAATTACCGATAAGTGGCTAGCTACCGGTGCAGGTGCTCCAATTCTAAAGCCTTAAAAGAAACAAAGAAGTTAACACGAAGTTGGGCGGCCATGAGCGAGCTAATTAACTCAGCTTGGTCGCCAAGCCCTCGTGAGGTTGCACGACGGAGTACCCGGCGACGAATAAACCAAAAACAAGCGGTAATTGCTGCAGTATCTTCAATTTTTGTAATCGGCACCTTACTGATCACCGTCGTTTCTTCGCCGGGTTGGGGAGTAGTTAAGAAGACTTTCTTCGATATCGATTACGGTCGTAAAGTTTTCCCAACTGTCATCGCCGGGCTTTGGATTAATTTACAGCTAACTTTTATTGGTGGCACATGTATAGGCGTAATAGCTCTCGGTCTTGCGCTGATGCGCACAACAAAATCTCCCGCCCTAACGCCATTTCGATTTCTAGCAACAGCTTATGTAGATATTTTTCGCGGGGCTCCACTTATTTTGATTATCTTGCTTGTCGGCTTTGGTGTTCCAGCGCTACGTCTGACTGGAATATCAAGCAATGTAATCTTCCTTGGCACCGTGGCGGTTGTGCTTACATATTCGGCTTATGTCGCCGAAGTTATCCGCAGCGGAATCCTCTCAATTCACCCTAGCCAGCGGGCCGCCGCCAGATCTTTGGGCCTTACCTCTGGACAAACAATGCGATATGTCGTCTTGCCGCAGGCGATCCGCCGAGTGGTCCCACCTTTACTCAATGACTTTGTTTCACTCTTAAAAGATACGGGCTTGGTTTCGATTTTAGGTGTGACCGACGCCGTTCGTGCCGCTCAAATTAATGCTAGCCGAACTTTTAATTACACGCCTTATGTGGTTGCCGCAATTTTATTCCTCTTTATTACAATTCCGATGACTCGTTATACAGACCGAGCGATCAGGCAGCGGACAAACGCCCAAAACTCTGAGGGGTCTATTTGATGGCCAATGTTTTGGAACTTATTGAAATACGTAAATCATTTGGACGTGAATTAGTTCTTGACCACCTTTCACTGTCCGTACCCGAACACTCAGCCACTGTCCTGATAGGTGCCTCAGGATCAGGTAAGTCAACATTGTTGCGGTGTATTAATCTGCTCGAATCAATTGATGATGGTCAGATTTTTCTTGATGGTGTTGAGATTACTGACCCACTCATTAACGTCGATAATGTGCGCCGTAAATTGGGAATGGTTTTTCAATCCTTTAATTTATTTCCGCATAAGACGGTTCTTGAAAATATCACATTGGCACCAATCAAGGTGCAAGGAAAGAGTAAAGAAGAAGCGATAGAGTTGGCGCAAAACCAACTTCAACGCTTTGATTTAGCCGATAAAGCCGATCAATATCCAGATCGCTTGAGCGGCGGCCAGCAACAAAGGGTTGCCATTATCCGTTCATTAGCCTGCAATCCACGGTTATTACTTTTAGACGAGATTACCTCGGCACTTGATCCAGTTTTAGTTAATGAGGTGCTTAGCATTGTCCGTGATTTAAAAAGTGATGGGATGACCATGGTCCTTGCAACCCATGAGATGGGATTTGCCACGCAAGTCGCCGATGAAGTTTGCTTCTTAGAGTCAGGAAATATCTTGGAGCGAGGCAGCGCCCAAGCGGTTTTGCAGAATCCAAATCATTCTAAGACCCAAGAGTTCTTGGCTCGGGTTCATCAAGCTGGGCGGTTATAGGCTGATTTGACCATACCCCTGGGGGTATGCTAATTTTCTACTCTAATCCATAAGGAGTGGGAATGGTCGCTAAAAATAGTACTCATGTATTAACAGATGCCGAACAAATCGATGCTATTTCAAAGAGAATTAAACGTGCCCAGGGTCAACTGGGTGCGGTTGGCCGGATGCTCGAAGAGGGCAGAAATTGCGAGGAAATTGTTACCCAGATGTCGGCAGTCTCAAAAGCAGTAAATACAGCTGCCATCACTTTGATTTCTGCTAGTTTGAAACAGTGCATCGTTGAAGGCAAAACAAATACCGATGCAGTTACTGCACAACTGCAAAAACTATTTTTAACGTTGGCATAATGAGAGTTGTAATTGTTGGTGGAGTAGCAGGTGGAATGTCGGCGGCAACCCGTTTGCGACGTTTAGATGCCGATGCTGAAATTATCGTAATTGAGAAATCGGGTTATGTTTCCTATGCCAACTGCGGTCTGCCGTATTATGTTGGTGGCGTTATTGAAAATGAGAGTGCTTTACTTTTACAAACACCGGCAAGTCTTCACGCACGCTTTCGCTTAGATGTGCACATTAAAACCGAGGTGTTAGCAATTAATCCCAGCAAAAAGACGCTCGCGATTAGAAACTTAGAAACTCATGAAACCCAGGAAATCGACTATGACAAGTTGATTCTCTCTCCCGGTGCATCCCCGGTTGTTCCGCCAATCCCAGGAGTCGAGCGAGCATTGACTCTACGAACTGTTGAAGATGTTGAGCGAATTGCAGATCGTGTTAGCGCTAAGCCAGATAGTGCAGTGGTAATCGGAGGCGGGTTCATCGGCGTTGAAATCGCTGAAAACCTTATTCACCGTGGAATTCCCACTTCTCTAGTGGAGGCTACCGATCAGGTACTCATGCCGTTAGATCCTGAGTTAGCAATCCTTGTCGCTAGAGAGATGGTGGCACAAGGAGTTAAACTCTTTTTGGGTTCACGTGTAGTCAATATTGGACTGGATATTGTTGAACTATCCAATGGAGATAAAGTTTCAGCGCAGTTAGTAATTCTTGCAATCGGTGTTCGCCCTGATATTGGGTTAGCTAAGACAGCTGGACTTACTATTGGGGCGCGAAAAGGAATCCGGGTCGACGATTTTAATCGCACCAGCAATCCTGATATTTATGCCATTGGTGATGCCGCTGAGAAAACCGATGCGCTTGATGGAAGTGCAACTTTGGTTCCACTGGCTAACTTAGCTAATCGGCACGGACGTGTTGTTGCCGATCATATTGCCGGGCGCAATGTACGTCCGGTAAAAACAATTGGTACAGCTATTGTCAAAGTTTTTGACTTAATGGTTGCGACGACAGGTTGGAATGAAAAACGATTAAAAGCTGCCGGTCGAGCCCACCAATCGATTCATACCCATCCAAATTCACACGCGGGATATTATCCAAACGCCAAGCAGATGGTCCTAAAACTAATCTTTGACCCAAAAACTGGTGAAATTCTTGGGGCTCAGGGCGTTGGAATCGAGGGAGTGGATAAGCGCATCGATGTAATTGCAACAGCAATACGTGGGGGCATTACTGCGCCAGAGTTAGCCGATCTTGAACTGGCTTACGCACCACCATTTGGCTCTGCTAAAGATCCAGTTAACATGCTCGGCTATATCGCTGAGAACGTAATTTCTGGGCTAGTTGAAACGGCACAGTGGAATGAAATCGATGATTTCACTTCCCGCGGTTACACATTAATTGATGTTCGCAACGCTGGAGAGTTCGCCCGTGGACATATCCCAGGAGCCATAAATATCTCGGTCGATGAAATTCGTGAACGCAACTCTGAGATTGAGGCGAAGAATCTTTTGGTTCATTGCCAGGTGGGACAACGTGGTCACACTGCCGCACTCCTTCTTAAGGAGCTGGGTTTTAATGCAGTTAACCTCGATGGTGGTTACCTCACATGGAGTAATTCACCAGCAGTCCCTAATCCATTCATCTCTTCCAAAAAAAAGAATAGGAGTTTGAAATATGTGCAGTAGAACTACATGCCGCAAGTGCGCAAAGCCCACGTGGTCAGGTTGTGGAAATCATATTGAAATCGCACTTAAAGGTGTCTCGAAGAAAGATCGCTGCCAAGGACATCAGAATGATCCCGTAGAGCCAGGTTTTTTCAGTAAAATCTTTGGACAGAATAAATAAGTTAAGAGTTAACGTAATCGCTTAATGCTTTGCGTTCGGCATCCAAATCGTTTATATGGGCTTTCACTACATCACCAATTGAAACGATAGAGAGCAAGTTTCCAGACTCATCAACTACGGGGACGTGGCGAATCCGGCGCTCAGTCATAACTTTCATGAGCTCGGCGACGGTTGAATCTGATGAGCAGGTGATGACCTCTGATGTCATTAAATCTTTTACATGCATACCTGTCAGTTCGTTTAACTTTCCGGGCATCGCGCGTACTACATCGCGCTCAGAAACTATGCCATCAATCTTTTTTCCATCAGGGGAAACAACTAATGCCCCCACATGGTGAACATTCAGCGCATTGACCACATCATGCAGGGAAGCACTTGCTGAAATTGTTTCAACGCGCTTGCCAGTAATTAATGTGGCGATCTTCATCAAAACCTCCTGAAGTCAAAGTGGACTGCCTCACCAATCGTGCCTCTGCTTGCAGCCGAACACAAGGGCTACCACCATTTTGCAGATTTCAGGCGTAAAAGAGACCAATTCGTTACCAAATTCCCCTTTCGGCAGTGCAGTTCGACCTCTAGATTCAAACCTGTTACCAGGCTTTGCCCCCTACAAAGCCAAATGACCTTTCGAAAGTCTCCTCTCTAGAGAAAAGGAAAACAATGTCAGATGTAAATAGTGGCATTTCCCGTCGTTCAGTACTTAAAGGTGCTGCAATTGGTGGTGTTGGATTAGCAGCTGGTGGATCACTTCTTGCTAGCTGTAGCAAGAAGAAAGTCGTGGCTGATGTCCACTTCACAATTCGTGGAAATATGAGTGATGCTGGTTCAAAAATTAATATTGCGGTCAACGCTGCTTACACAAAGAAGACTGGCAATAAAGTTATTTCACAGGCTGTTAACTCAGATGACTTCCAGAATAACTTCGTGCAGATCATGCAAGGAACTCCAGATGATGCATTTGGTTGGATGGCCGGGTGGCGCACCAACGCACGTGCTGACGCAGGACTTCTTGCCGATGTTTCAGCCGAGGTAAAGACACTTGGAAGCACACTTTCAGCTGCAGCACTTCAAGGTGCGACAAATCCTAAAGATGGAAAACAGTACATCATTCCAACAACGTATTACCCATGGGGCTTGCATTACCGCAAGTCAACTATGCAAGAACTTGGTCTTAACCCAGAAAATATTGCAACATGGGATGACTTAATCAAGTTGTGCGAAGCAACTAAGAAAAAGGGTCTTGTCGGTTATGCAATGGGTGATAAGGGTGGCTGGGAAGCCATGGGAACATTCGACATCATCAATATGCGTGTGAATGGTTACCAGTTCCACATTGACTTGCTCAATGGAAAAGAAAAGTGGACAGATGCAAAGGTTGTAGATGCATTTACACATATGGGTCAATTGATCCCTTACATGAACAAGAACTTCCTAGATATCGAATGGGATGGTTGCCGCGACCTTCTTCTACAGAAGAAGTGTGGAGCAATGATGATGGGTTCTTGGTTTGCTAACGACTTTAAAGCTAAGTCACAAGCAGATTATGACGATCTATGGCTCGTTGCATTCCCTGAAATCAACCCTACCCACGGTATCGATTCAATCGATGCACCTCTTGATGGAGTTTCTGTTGCAGCTAACGGAAAGAACGTCGAAGGCGGTAAGGCTCTTGCAGAGTTCTGGGGATCAAAGGAAGGTATTGATGCTGCAGTTGCCGCTGGTGATACCAGCATTTATATCAGCAGTGAATTTGATACTTCTACTTATGATCCATTCAATAAGCAGAAGCTCGCAGTTCTTGGTGCAGCTAAGAACATTGGCTTCTTCTTAGATCGCGATTCTCGCGGCGACTTTGCTGGTCCAATTGTTGGTCCAGCACTTCAGAGCTTCTTAAAGAATCCTAAGGATCTTACAAAGATTCTTGACAGTATTCAGAAGCAGTGGGATGCACTTCCTGCACTTTAGTTTGTTTTCGAAAACAAATTAAGTTAAGGTCATGAAATGAAAACGGCGACTGCGAATAAAAAAATTCGTAGTCGCCGTTCTCTTTCTAGGAATGATCGGTTCACACTCGCTGCATTCATAGGTATTCCTACTTTGATGCAAATTATTTTTCTCTGGCTCCCGGCTCTAATAACAATTATTCTATCCTTTACATATTGGAACGGCATCAATGTTAGTGATATTAAATGGGCCGGTTTAGCAAACTATAGAAATATCTTTTTTGGAACGCCAATTTTTTATGAAGCCCTAAAAAACAATGCTGTTTGGTTACTGTGGTTTACCTTTCTTGCAACACCACTTGGAATTTTGTTGGCTTATCAGATTGACCGTAAAATCAAAGGTCATAAAATCTACGAAACAGTTTTCTATATTCCAGTTGTGCTCTCTTTAGCCATCATTGGGATTATTTGGAACTTTATGTTTCAGCCGGGTGGATTTATTCAAGGCGTTATGGGCAGAGATATTGGAAATGCCGTTTCAATTTGGGGCAATTACCACATCAATACTTATGTAATCATGGGTGTTGCCTCTTGGCGACATATTGGTTACATCATGTTGCTTTATTTAGCTGGATTAAAGTCTGTCGATTCATCGCTTCGCGAGGCTTCAGCAATTGATGGCGCAACGGAGTGGCAAACTTTTAGAAAAATAATTTTGCCAACCATGCGCCCGGTAAATATCATTATTGTTGTAATCACGATTATTGAGTCACTGCGGGCATTTGACTTGGTTTACATCATTTATGGCACAAGTACTTCGTGGCCACTGCTCAATATTTTGGTTTTCCAGAACTTTGCAGGACAGGGAATTTCTATGAAGGGTGCTGCCTATGCAACTATCTTATTAGTCCTTTGCGTCGGTCCTATTCTTATTTATTTACGGAGTGTATTTAAAGAGGATCTCAAATGAGTACAACAATCGTTCAAAATAAGGAGTACAAAAACAAGCAAAAAGTCAAAGACAATTTAATCTCCGTCTTTATTGGTTTCTTTGCGATTATTTGGATTTTTCCGATCCTTTGGACAATTTGGACTTCTCTTCGCCCTTATAACGACGTCATTTCCTATGGCGTTTTCTCGTGGCCACGCCATTTAAATGTAGATAATTATTTCGCGGCATTCCGTAAAATGGGACTTACGCACTACTTCTTGAACACCTTAT
>JANLPM010000232.1:0-2639 GCA_031367265.1 Actinomycetes bacterium | reverse complement strand
AACGCGCACAGTTTTGCTCAAAGATATTTCGCAAGGTGGCTTTACATTCTTTACCAATTATTCTTCACGCAAAGCACACTCCATCGAATGTAATCCGCAGGTCAGTCTTTTATTTCCTTGGTATGCCATGGAGCGTCAGATTTCAATTTCAGGACTCGCAGAAAAAGTAAGTCATGAAGAGTCACAGAGTTACTTTGCGACTCGGCCGTGGTCTTCCCAAATTGCTGCTTGGGCGAGCCATCAATCGGCGCCACTGTCTTCCAGACAAGAGTTGGAGTCAAGATTTCACGGCGCAGCAGAAAAGTGGCCGGAGGGAAGTGTTGTCCCTTGCCCGCCGCACTGGGGCGGATACCGAGTCACTCCATCTGCGATTGAATTTTGGCAGGGTAGGTATTCACGGTTGCACGATAGATTGCGTTATGAGCGGGTTAACACAAGCAGTGATTGGGTGATAGGTCGCTACTACCCATAAACTTGTCCAATGAGTGCAGAAATTATAATTCCATCCCATATTAAACCTATGGATGGACGGTTTGGTTGTGGTCCGTCAAAGATACGACCAGCGGCTTTAAGTGCACTTTATTCGAGTGGAACTTCAATAATTGGAACCTCACATCGACAAAAACCGGTAAAAAGCGTAGTTAACCGAGTGCGGGTTGGCTTGAACTCGCTATTTAATCTGCCCGATGGATATGAAGTAATTCTTGGTAATGGCGGCTCAACTGCATTCTGGGATATTGCTACGTTTGGTTTAATTCAAGCGCGTTCACAACATTTAGTTTTCGGAGAGTTCTCATCGAAATTTGCGAGCGCGGCAAAGGAAGCGCCGTTCTTAGGTGAACCAACGCTGGTCAAAGCCGAGCCTGGATCACACCCAGTTTGCACAGTTGAGGCTGGGATTGATGCTTATGCACTGACTCATAATGAAACCAGCACAGGTGTTTCAATGCCAATTGTGCGACCTGGAGACTCTGAGGGTGCCCTTGTGCTCGTAGATGCAACAAGTGGCGCGGGTGGGTTATTAGTAGATCCTCAAGAGTTTGATACCTACTACTTTGCACCGCAGAAATCTTTTGCCTCCGATGGTGGGCTTTGGATTGCACTCATGAGTCCCGCGGCAATTGCGCGGGTTGCGGAAATTAAAGCGAGCGGTCGCTGGACTCCTGCTTTCTTTGATTTAGGTATCGCCATTGAAAACTCACGCTTAGATCAAACGTACAACACTCCAGCAGTATCAACTTTGATTATGTTGGCCGATCAAATCGATTGGATGAACGAAGGAGGTGGACTCTCATTTGCCGCCGGCCGCAGCTCTGAATCAGCAGATATTTTGTATTCATGGGCCGAGAAAACAAGTTATACAACCCCATTTGTCATAGATCCTACGATGCGCTCAAAAGTGGTGGGCACGATTAACTTTGACGAAACAATCGATGCCACCAAAATTGCCGCAACTCTTCGTGCAAATGGAATTGTAGACACTGAGCCCTATCGCAAGTTAGGTAAAAATCAACTACGAATTGGAATGTTCCCGGCCGTCGAGCCAAGCGATGTGCAAGCTCTGACACAGTGCATCGAATACGTTGTAGCTGCGCTCTAAAAGATGTCTAAAACTTTTCACCGCGACCGCTATTTCTGGGTTATTGCAACTCAAACCGCGATTGTTAACTTCTATCTAGGTGGTTTTGGACCTGCCCAATCTCTCTTGCGCGCAGATCAAGGCACCTCATTAACGGTCGCAGGCTTACATGGCACCGCAATGGGCATCGCATCTATTGTGGCCGGCTATGCAAACCCACATATTGCCCATCGCTTTGGTCGTACCCGCGCTGGTTGGATAGGTCTAACAATATTTAGTTTAGGTCTAACTTCCTTTGTCTTGTCTCCACCAGTCTTTTTAACGCTTCCAGCCACCTTGATAACAGGCTTTGGAACTTCCATCGTGATTAACACAATGTTAACTTCAATGTCACACCATTATGGCAAAGCTGCAGAGGTTGCGATTCCTCAAGCTAATGGAATTGCCTCGGTTGGATTTGTAACTGGAACTGCTTTAATCGGCGGCATTGCCATAATATTTCCGCACCTGTGGCGCATCGGTTTACTTCTCGCAATTCCTGTAGCTCTCACGCTCTTTCTGGTTGGTCGTGAAAAGGATGCGAATGAATATGTTCCTGACGAAAAAGGTCCGCAAAAAGGAAAACTCTCGCGTGCATTCTGGGTCTCGTGGATTGGCTTTGTTGCCTGCATTTCTAGCGAATTCGCCGTTTCATTCTGGGCTGCGGCCTTATTAAAAAACCGCGTTAGCACAACTGCGGCTATATCCACTATCGCGATAGTTGCCTTGGGAAGTGGAATGGGATTCGGGCGTTGGTACGGTGGCCTTGTCTTGCAGAAATTTAAGCTCGACACGCAATTGCTTATGGTGATTGCACTTCAATTCGTTGGATTTGTTTCATTTTGGTTTTCGCACTCAATGATCATCAGCTTAGTATCCCTATTTATTGTCGGCCTAGGCGTGTCTACTCAATTTGCTTTAGCGGCAATCCGATTGATTTCATTTAGTGACGGGCGTCCGGATCTTGCCATCGGTCGAACTTCTCTTGCCGCCGGAATCGCAATCGCAATCGCACCATTTC
>JANLPM010000204.1:0-3378 GCA_031367265.1 Actinomycetes bacterium | reverse complement strand
GGCAGAGTATTTATCCAAGTCGTTCTTCTATATCTCAGCGTGTCAGTTGAAGGGTATTTATCACTTAGGTTGAAAAGGTTTCCATTTGGTCGAAACATTTCTAAGGGAATACCCCATGCTCCAACTCGCTCTACCTGATTTCCGTCAGTTATCTGGAACATCACTATTGCTTCGGCATTTAAAGGGGCGAGAACAACCAGAACCATATGACTCAAAATCTCTTCTAAAGTGAGCCCGTTTGTAGCAAGGAAAGTAATAAACTTCGTTACTTGTTGTAAATAATCATTCGTGGAAGTTAAATCTCTTTTCATAATTAGTAATCTGAAAATCGAATTGAATTAACCAATTACACGAATTCTCATGTAGCAATTATATCTAATTATCTTTGGATTTAGCCAGATAGTCCCTATAAATCGCCGCCGCCTCTTTGCGTCCCGTGCAGTTAAGTTTTGCAAAAATCTTCATTGTCTCCTGTCGAATCGTTGACTCTGAATACCCCAGAAGCTCGCCTATGGCAAGGTTTGTCCGATTCTCACTTATCAGGCTTAGAATCACCTGTTGGCGTTCAGTTAGTTCATTAGCGGTACTTTCCACATCAGAAGAGGTGTGCTTTCCTCGAATCCTAAGAAGTTCCCGTGCCTTAGAATCTTGGCGAAACATATACATTGAAAATACATTTCCAACTGCCTTCAAAAATGCTTCAATTTCAGCATTGGGCCGAATTTGATCTCTGCTAAATACTCCTAAAGCAGCCACTGGTGTGCCGGCCCTTTCAATTGGAAAACAGATGTAACTTTTTGCCCCACCGGTGTACTGCAAATCTTTAAGTAAGGGATAGTCATCACCCCAATCAGGCAAACTATTAATCCAAGTAGTGCTTCTAATTCGAAGCGTGTCAGTTGATGGGTATCTTTCATTGAGGCTGTAAGCGACAGGGTACCCCTGGAGATTCTCCAATGAGATTCCCCATGTTTCAACCAGTACCGCCTGATTCTGGTTGTTTAGTTGCCTTATCAATATTGCTTCGGCGTTTAAAGGGGAGAAGACAACCATCACCATATGTCTTAAAATCTCTTCAAGTGTGAGTCCGTTTGTGGTAAGAAAAGTAATAAAATTCGTTACGTGTTGTAAATAACCGCTCTTGGAAGTATTATCCTTTTTCATAACTGGTGACGTGAAATTTGAATTGAATTAACGAAGTAAACAAGTAATCGAATTCTCACAGAGCAATTATATCTAATCATTATTGGATTTTGCTAACCCTTTCTTATAAATTTGTGCGGCCGCATAGCGATCTTTACATGCCAATACTGAGTAAATCTTAATCGTCTCCTGTCTTATCGTTGACTCTGAATATCCGAGGAGCTCACTTATCACTCGGTTAGTGCGATCCTCACTAATTAAGTGCAAAATTACCATTTGACGTTCAGTCAACTCTTTGATTTTCGAATCCGAATGTATGTTTTCAATCTGACCTTTTTGGAGTTCATACAGATTGGATTCGCGGTGATACAAAGACATTGAGAGCACGCTTCCGACTGCCCTTAAAAAAGATTCAATTTCAGCATTTGGAGGTATAACTTTTCGGCAAAAAACTCCCAATGCAGCCACAGGTGTGCCGGCCTTTTCAATTGGAAAACAGATACAGCACTTTGCCCCAGTGTTATATGGATAATCCTTAAGAAGCGGGTAGTCGTCACCAAAGTCCGGCAGGGTGTTAATCCAAGTCGTTCTTCTATATCTCAGTGTGTCAGTTGTTGGATATCTATCATTCAGGTTGAAAGCGACAGGGGGTCTTTGTAGATTCTCCAATGGCATCCCCCATGTTTCAACCAGTACCGCCTGATTCTCGTTGTTTAGCTGCCTTAGCAATATTGCTTCGGCATCCAAGGATGCAAAAACTACGAGCACCATATGGCTCAAAATTTGATCTAATGTCAATACATTTGCTGACAGGAAAGTTATGAACTCAGAAACAGCCTCTAAATATTGACTATCGCTTACCTGCTCTATCATCGCTGTTCAATTTCGATGGGGGAGGTGGTTTTCATTCGCCAACTTTATTCAGCAAACCACCTAAATCCCCCCACGACACAAGTATTTCACGCGAGTACAGGCGAAACTGAGTTTAAACAGCCTCTGAGACGGATTTAACTTAGTTGAACCTCTCTTTTTCATTATCCTCTTTTACCGTCCTAATGGATAGCCCTCATTGTCACCGGATGTTGACCACTCAATGGTGGTCGTTTTTCTCACAAAGGGTGCAGATTCATTTAACGCAGGAATCTCTAAACTTGATTGCACCGGTGGTAACTTCAACTTCCTGTATATTTTTATGAACGAGGTGAATGGGAATTAGGAAATTTAAATTATTTTTCGTCAGAATTACTAAATTGATCAAGATAAATAATCGCTGCCTCTTTGCGTCCAGCGCAATTGAGTTTAGCAAAAATCTTTATAGTTTCTTGTCGAATCGTCGATTCGGAGTAACCAAGAAGTTCGCTGATATTTAGATTAGTCTTCTCTCCGGCGATCAGACGAAGAATTACATGTTGGCGCTCGGTAAGTTGATTAGAAACGTTTTCCCCCAAATTAAAATCGGCAATTTCCTCGGCGGCTCCAACTTTCAAGAGTTCAGAAGAGCTCGAACTCTGGCTGAACATATACATTGCAAACACACTTCCAACCGTTTTCAGAAAGGACTCAATTTCAGAATCTGGGTGTATCACATCTCTGCTAAAAATTCCCATCGCAGCTACGGGAGTACGTGCCTTTTCAATTGGAAATGCGATGAAACTTTTTGCACCAGTAGTATATGGAAGCTCTTTTAGTAGTGGATAGTCTTCGCCCCACTCTGGCAAAGTATTTACGTACGTGATGTTTCTGTACCGAAGCGTGTCAGTTGAAGGGTATCTATCAGTAAGGTTATAGACGTCTACATAATCCTTAATCATTTCTAAAGGCATTCCCCACCTGCCCATATTTTCAACTTTGTTTTTATCATTAAGGAAATCTAAAGTCATCGCTTCAGCATTCAAAGGAGAGAGGACAACTTGCACAATATGGCTGAAAATCTCTTCAAGTGATAGTTCATTGACCGCTAGGAAAGAGATGAACTCTGAAATCTTTTCCAAATAAATTCTAGAACTCGCAGGTATTAATTTCATTGCATTCGAATAGCTCTGTGGTTAAGCGGGAATCCCTCGCGTGAAATAGGGGATTCCCCAAAAAGGCAAGAACCTGACTTGAACAATTTTCTGCCCCTCTGATTGCTAGAACGTAATTGCAGTTTCCATCCGGCCAATATCCAGACAATGTTCGAAATGTTCGGAGTGCAAGTTAGATATTAAGTCCTGACCATAGCTCGTGCAAGTTGGA
>JANLPM010000145.1:0-1730 GCA_031367265.1 Actinomycetes bacterium | reverse complement strand
ATATGGAGCTTTCGTGAGCGCAATTACCGCCCTTGCTGGGGCGGCACGGTAGGCTCTGATAATGGCCATCACAATTGCCGAAACTGCCGATGTCGATGCAACTGCATCTATTGGTGAAGGCTCAAAAATTTGGCACTTGGCCCAAATACGAGATGGCGTTGTAATTGGCGAGAACTGCATCGTTTCTAGGGGTGCTTATATTGGCTCTGGCGTTAAAATTGGAGATAACTGCAAAATCCAAAATTTTGCCCTTGTCTATGAGCCAGCTCGTTTAGGCAATGGAGTCTTCATAGGTCCGGCCGTCGTGCTTACTAATGACCAATATCCCCGCGCGGTAAATCCCGATTTAACCCTCAAAGACGGTTCAGATTGGGATGCCGTAGGTGTCACAATCGGCGATGGTGCAAGTATTGGCGCGCAATCAGTCTGTATCGCTCCCGTAAAAATTGGAGCTTGGGCGCTAGTGGCGGCAGGTTCAGTTGTTAGTAAAGATGTACCTGAATTTGCCCTTGTTGCCGGAAATCCGGCTAAGCGTATTCGTTGGGTAGGTCGCGCCGGGGTTCCACTTATTAATGTTGGTGAGAACAACTTTAAGTGCCCAATCACTGGAGATGAGTTTGAGGAAATAAATTCGCACCACTTACTTGAAAAAGAAAAGGGATAGACATGATTCCAGCAGCTAAACCAATAATCGGTGATGAAGAGCGTGCGGCAGTCGATCGGGTGCTTCGCTCCGGGATGTTGGCACAAGGCCCCGAAGTTAAGGCATTTGAAGCGGAGTTTTCAGCCCATGTTGGTGGGCGACATTGCGTCGCGATGAATTCGGGAACATCTGCCTTGCACCTTGGATTCATTGCCGCAGGTATTGAACCAGGTGATGAAGTTATCGTTCCTTCATTTTCATTTGCGGCAACGGCTAACGCCGTTGTACTTGCTGGCGGTGTGCCGATTTTTGGCGATGTCGATCCTAGGACATTTAATTTAGACCCCGATCATGTTGAAACTTTGATTACTAAAAAAACAAAAGCGATTATGCCTGTCCACCTATATGGCCATATTGCCGCAATGGATCGCTTCGAGGAAATTTCAAATAAATATGGAGTAAAAATCATTGAAGATGCGGCCCAGGGCCACTTAGCTTCCCTGAATGGACGAAATGCCGGAGAGTTTGGAGTTGTCGCTTCGTTCTCTTTCTATCCAACCAAGAATATGACCTCCGGTGAGGGCGGAATGGTAGTTACGGATTCGGCTGAGGTCGCACGAACTTTGCGCTTGTTGCGAAATCAAGGCCAAGAAATTCGCTACCAAAATGAAATTATTGGTTTCAATACTCGAATGACCGATATTCATGCAGCAATTGGCCGGGTGCAATTGACCAAACTTCCAGGCTGGACTAAAAAACGACAAGAAAATGCAGCTTATTTAAATGCCCACCTCAAAGGTGTTGTAGTGCCCTATCTACAACCAGGAACAACACATTCATACCACCAGTACACCATAAGAATCCCGGGCGGATCGGCGCAAAAACGCGATGCCTTCATAGCGGCAATTACCGCAAAGGGCGTTGGTTGCGGGGTTTATTACCCAACTCCTGTCCACCGTTTACCCTCTTTTAATCTCTCTCTTGATCTACCTGAAACTGAATTGGTGATTAAGGAGTGCGTCTCACTTCCCGTTCACCCTTCACTAAGCGCCAACGAGTTGGAAACAATCGTTTCAGTGGTTAATGA
>JANLPM010000082.1:0-6159 GCA_031367265.1 Actinomycetes bacterium | reverse complement strand
ATGCAGTTGATGGATTGGCCACACCTTCACCAACTGCCACTGTTTCGGCTAAAGCTTCACCTACTCCCAAACCCAGCTCGAGTTCGGCAGTTGCAAATAGGGCTGCGGGAGATCTTGCCAGAAAAAACGCCCGAGATGTTTACAACGCAGCGATAACCCAAAACCAAAATGGTCGCGATTTAGCTCTAGCCGATGCCAAAGCAACTTTGATGCAATCAATGGCCGCAGCCGGCAAAGACAAAGCTGCTCGTAAAGCAGCCCTGGATACCTTTCAAGCAAATACAGGTGTAATAATTGCCGCTTTCAAAAAGAGTATGGAAGTTGATACCCAGGTTTACAAAGATGCGCTCGCTGCTATAAAGAATAAGTAATTTGCTTATAAAGAAACAATGATTAGTTGGCGTTGCACCAGTGTTTGCACTATGGTCCATACTTTCGTAGTTAACAAATTCTTTGACTCCAAGCAATTAACTTTGTGCCATTGGGGGAATACCCACAATTAGTTCTTATTGAAAAATAAATGTCGAGTTCAGTGAAGCAATTTTGCCGCCATCGTTCCTATTTTTAATTGAGATTATCGGTATCTAGAATCTTGGACCACGACTGTCCAGAGTTGCTGGATTTAAATACAAAACCGACTTGATGTGATTTGTTATCAGTGTAGTGACCTGCCGCATACCAGGTACCGTCTGAAGAAATGGCCATGCGAGTGACGCGGGTTTGCAGACCAGACACCGCGGGCAGCGAACCTGCCGGTACTAGGGTTTGCCCATTTGAGTTGAATTTTATAATTGCTCCGGACCCGTCCGCAATGAGCCCAGAGGTTCCGGTCTTATCAAATGCGTCATAAGAAATTCCCGCGAGTGAACCGAGACTATTGAGTTTAATCCACGTTGCACCGCCATCAGAAGAGGAAAGAACATTTCCATCGAAGGTAGTTCCAAGTGCGTTTAATGGATTGTTCATTGAAAATTCGATGTTAGCAAATCCACTATTAAGAGAATCGATACGCTTCCATGTTGCTCCGCCATCAAAAGTCTTGATGACTCCAAGGCCTGGTCCAAAAACCGTACCAGTTGAACTTTTTACTCTACCCAACGTTGAAACGGTTACAATCTTGTCGTCGGTCGGATCGATGGCGATGGCTCCAACACCAATATCGGCCGGTGCGCCAGTTGGCAATTCACTCCAAGTTAAACCGCCATTTATAGTCTTGTAAATCACGCCCTTTGTGACATACACCGTGTTACCACCATCTAAGCCTCGACCGTTTGTCGTAGTGCCTGCATACATAATCTGTGAATTTTGATGTGAGATTGCTAAACCATCATGTACATATACACCGATGCCAGCTTGAGTCAGAATCTGCTTCCAACTCTTACCACCGTTTTTGGATTCATAAAGACCAGCATTTTCCGAAAAGTAATCTTTAATCGTGCCAGGTTCGCCAGATCTTGAAACGACTAAGTGATTGGAATCTTGAGAATCCATTACTAGTGTCGAGAACTCTGTATGGCACGGCCTATTCTTGTCAGAGGCACGCGGGTAACCGATCAGCCCTGATGATGAAATCTTCCACGTAGCCCCAGCATCGGAGGAAAGGTAAAAACCTTTAAACTCAACACCGATCCCTAGCAGGTTGGGATTCTTTGGATCTACAAAGAAAGTTCTCTGGGAACGAAATCCTTGGTTGCCATCTGAGCTTTGACAGTCCATAGGCTGCGGGTTTCCACCATTGTTGCTGATGGTTCGCACTACACCATAGACGCCTGCATCAACCAAAACTGTCCGGCCCGTACTCTTTCCGTTTGAGCTTGAATTGTTGCCTTTCTGAATCGGAGATCCATCGTCCCAAACGCGCAATGTGCCTTTGGCAAAGCATGTGAAGATCTTGCCGCTATAAGCCTGCTTTGCATTCAACTTCGGGCACGGGCTGTTGGCTTTCGGATTGGCTGCCTGCGAAATTGGTGTAGCGAGTAAAGTAAAAATGGCCGCAAAAGCGAAAATCTTCTTCATGCGCATATGCTAATAGAACGGCTTCGAAATTAGCGGAAGATATTCATTTTTCTTCTTCCGCCGTCTAAGTGCTAGGCCGCCGATTCGACTTCAGCTGAGGACACGATTTCACTGCATTATTGCTTCAATTAATGCTGCAAAGTAAAACGCTTCATCCACTTTGGTGCCCACCAATTTCGCTCTCCAAACAGGCGCATTAACGCTGGTACTAGGAGTGCGCGAATCAGTGTGGCATCCAAAAGCACGGCGAAGGCAACTCCTAGACCCATCATTTTGATAGATGTCACGCCACTTGTAATAAATGCCGCGAAGACCACGGCCAACAAGCCAGCTGCTGCCGTAATAATTCGGGCCGATCTTTGCAGACCGGTAGCCACTGATTCGATGTTTGATTTTCCCGCAAAGTGCTCTTCACGAATGCGCGAAAGTAAGAATATTTCGTAGTCCATAGAAAGTCCGAAAACTACGACGGCAACTAAAATTACGGTTCCAGTATCGAGTGTCCCCGTAATCGTAAAATTACCTAGTAAAGACTTTAAATGTCCATCGATAAATATCCAACTCAGTACTCCAAGAGTTGCTCCTAAGGAAAGAACGTTTAGTATCACGGCCTTAATGGGTAAAATAATTGAGCCCGTAAAGATAAAGATCAAAATAAGCACGCTTATTGCAATCCAACCGAGCGCCCATGGCATTGTGTGTGCGATGCCATCTTGTGAGTCGGTGAAATCAGCGGCAGCGCCGCCAATCATGGTGCCCACTGGCGCTTTGATCTTCCGAATATCGTGGATTAACTTCTCGGCAAGAGATGTCCGTGAAGACATGGATTGAATAGCAGTAATTCGCAGATCTTTTCCGTTGTTTTGAGCGGGATTAATCCGCACGACTCCTCGCACGGTAGCAACTTTTGCTAGGTAAGCGTCGACTTCCGCGCTTTTGGTGGACCCGCCGGGAATGACAAATTCAATGGGACTGCCCTCTTGACCAGGGAAGCGCTCAGCGACAACTCGAGAGGCAACTGCAGCTTTATTGGTGGCAGGCAGAACTCGTGCATCAATTTGAGCGAAAGAAATTGACTTAACTGGCACCGCAAAAATCGCGAGAATCAAGAGTGAAATAATGACGACGGGCACTGGGCGCCGCATAACAAAGCGAGCAGTACTTGCCCATCTGCCATCTTCCTTCGGCGTAATTGCGCTTTTATGTACGACGCCTTTATCGATTTTGTGGCCCAACATTGCTAATACTGCGGGCAGTGGAATTAGGGCGCCAGCAACTGCCAAGGTAACAACTGCGATGCCGGCGTAACCAAAGGATTTCAAAAATGCTAATGGGAAAAGCATCATAGAACTTAGGGTTACGAAAACGCTTAGACCTGAGTAGAAGACGGTTTTGCCCGCCGTGTTTACCGTAGTTTTAACTGAATCCTCAACGCTTTTGCCAGAGTGTAACTCTTCACGGAAACGATTTACTATCAATAGCGCGTAATCAATTCCAAGCCCCAGCCCTAAACCCGTAATGAGATTTAAAGCAAAAATACTTACAGTTGTGAAAAGTGTAAATAAATAGATGATAAAGAATGCGCCAAGAATTGCGCTGATTCCAACTAAAAGAGGCATTGCAGAGGCGACCATTGCTCCAAATACAAAGGCTAAAAGAATGAAAACTAATGGAATAGATATCGCTTCAGCGAGCGCTAAGTCTTTGGAGATTTTTGCATTAATTGAGTGCGCAATTACTCCTGCACCACCGGCGTAGACATGCAAACCTTCGAACTTTCCGTCAAATTTAGCTTGAACTATTTTTCCTATCTCGCCTATATCTGCAAAGTTAGTAGATTTGGCATAAGCGAATAAGTAAGCCGCCTTTCCATCCTTTGATTGCAAAGTCGGTGAATTTCCAGCCGACCAATATGAGAGCGTATTCATGATTCCAGGTACCGCTCTAATCTGGGTCTCAAACCTTGCCACTGATGCGATGGTCTTAGGATCATTGAGAGTAAGGGGAGCGGCATCGACAACCAAAACGAGGGCGGGTTCTTTTACATGGAAGTTATCGGTCAGGTAGGCATAGGCTTTCGAGGATTCACTCTTTGGGTCTGAAAAGCCACCGCTATCTAATTTCGAGAAAGCCATTGATCCAACTCCGCCGGCGATAATTATGGTGAGTAGGAAAACTGCAAGGGTGGCTTTTCGTTTGTGAACGACCATAGTGGCCAGTGCATTAAACATGAACCCTCCATTATGTAGCTCTATCTGAACAATGTATAGATAATAGATGCTACAATTGAACATTGTCAAGATAAAGGGGATGATAGCAACATGGTGACATCTACGCTCGGTCGCGACCAACGCGCCAATTACCACCACGGTAATTTGGAGCAGGCTTTCATTACCGCTGCCACTGCGATGATTCGAGAAAGTGGAGTGGAGCATATTTCGCTGCGCGGCGTTGCCGCGCACGTGGGAGTAAGTCCGAGTGCGGCCTATCACTATTTTCCCGATAAAGATGCGCTCTTATCAGGGGTTGGTCGAACCCTCTTTGATCTCTTGGCCGATAAGCAGGAAATTGCAGTATCGGTATTTACTGGCACAAGCGCCGAGGATGCGCGGGCTAGGTTTCGTGCACTAGGTCGCAGTTATTTCGACTGGGGCAAGAATGAGGCTAATTTCTTCCGCCTCATGTTTGGAGTTTTCTGTTGCCTTACACCTGAAGGACGAGAGCTCGAGCGAAGCGAAAGCCGGGCTTGGCGTTTGTTAGAAAAATCTCTGAATGATTTGGAACTCACTGGAGCTATGAATCCGGCACTGCGACCCTATGGCGAAATATTAGCGTGGTCGGTAGTTCATGGAGCGACTTCACTTATTGTGGAAGGTCATTTACCAGATGAGTCTTTTGAAGCGGTATTGGATGGCCTCGAACTCTCCCTTGGAATAGTTCATGGTGTTGTGAAAAAGAAATGAGTGAAATATGGCCGCCAGGAAAATCTGATGAAATTGATCCACTGGATGAGAAAGAAGACGAGCAGAACCGAGAAGAAGAGATAAAAGAGGATAAGCCCCCACATCATGGTGAATAAGTTTTTTACAAACTTTTAACCTCTAAGTAGTGGTAGAACTTGTTGTCACGGTTGGAGCAGCTGTTGACGCGGTCGCCGATTTTTCACCTGAAGCAGCTGGCAGGGCCTTGGGCTCGATTTTTTGTTCACCTTTGGATTCCGAATCAGCTTTAGTAGCGCGCTGTGAATCATTCTTATAAAATCCTGATCCTTTAAAGACGACCCCTACCGCGGAATAAATCTTTCGAATCTCACCTTTGCACTCCGGGCAGTTCGTTAAAGAGTCATCGGAAAATGACTGAACTGCCTCAAATTCATGAAAGCAGGCATTGCAGGCATATTGATAAGTAGGCACGTCTTGCTCCGCTCTCATTTAAAAGTTAACCCTCACGGGGGTAGAAGCTAAGTGTAAAGAAGTGAGACGATAGGAGCGAATCGAGAGTGGAGAGTTAGGTTGATACATGAAGTTTAAACCCTTGGTGCTCATAGTGCTTTCTCTTGCCTTTGTAGGTATTGCCAGCGCATCTGCTAATTCATTAATTACAACATCTCCCACCAGCGGCTCGACACTGTCTAAGCCACCCACCTCAATCACGCTCTCAACTCAAAGGGCCTTAATTCCAGATGCAAATGAGTTAGTAGTGACGAATGCCGCTGGAATTCGCGTTGATGATGGAACTATCACTGTCAATGGAATCAGTGCATCAATTGGAGTAAAGCCATTAACTGAATCTGGAATTTATAGGGTTTCATACCGGCTCTTTTCGGAGGGTGATCTACCGCTAGAGGGATCTTTTACTTTCAATTTCTCGGCGCCAAGTGTTATCACTCCGGTTGAGCCTTCACCTACACCTACACAGTCACAGTCGCAGACTCCAGCGAGTAGCAGTTGGGGTACCAGCGTATTTATTATCGTGATTCTGGTGATTGCTTTCTTGGTACTAATTGGACTTATTTTGTATGCGCGAAAAATTTTTAGAGATCGATGATAGCTCTCGACGTATTTTTTAAATATGTATCTCTAATCGGAAGTTTCGCGACGATCGGTGTCCTACTGTCGCTAACTTTCTTACTCTTAGATGACG
>JANLPM010000054.1:0-3153 GCA_031367265.1 Actinomycetes bacterium | reverse complement strand
GGAAAGTTTGTAAAGCGGATTAAGGTTGGCAAAGAGCCGCATGGTCTAACCATTTGGCCTCAGCCGGGCCGTTACTCTTTAGGCCATACCGGGATTATGCGGTGATGTTTAATGTGGGCGACGGCGGCGCTGACTTGAATTAGGGCGCGGGCGCCTATTTCCAGCGCTGCGCACTGATTTTTCAACGATTGGCACGATGTACGGAACCCCTGAAGGCTCTTGTGCGCCAGTGATCTTCATGAGTTCGGTACTCAATGGAGTTACTCCAACAAATTTTGGAGCAACACCTGCTCGAGATGTAAGGCTACCGATTGATTTCTGTTGCTTTACCGTTGCTATCGTTACAACAGTTCCAGCTTCACCCGCACGTGCGGTACGACCTGCACGGTGCAGATAGTCCTTGTGATCTGTTGGTGGATCGACATGAACTACTAATGAGATTCCATCGACATGGATTCCACGAGCGGCAACATCGGTTGCAACCAAAGCGGAATTCACTGATTCCTTAAAGAGTGCCAAGGTGCGAGTACGCACGGCTTGGGATTTACCTCCATGAAGTGCACCAACTGCAACTCCAGCATGTGCGAGCTTGTCGGCCAAACGATCAGCGCCACGTTGTGTTTTAACAAACATAATCGTTTTACCGTTACGGGCCGCGATTTGATTAGTAATATCATCCTTATCACTTGGATTCATTACTAGAACGAAGTGATCCATCGTTGAAACTGAGGCACGATCATTTTGAAGTGAGTGCGTCTTTGGGTTCTTCAAATACTGTCGAACCAATGAATCAACTCCGCGATCGAGAGTTGCTGAGAACAATAACCGCTGTCCATCAAGCTTTGCTTGATCAAGGATTTCTTTAACAACAGGTAAAAATCCCATATCGGCCATCTGATCAGCCTCATCCAGGACGGTTATTTCTAAATGATCTAACTGGACTTCACCTTTATTGAGTAAGTCGATTAAGCGCCCAGGAGTGGCCACCAAAATAGCGGTGCCACGACGCATTGCCGTAATCTGCTTTGCATATGACATTCCACCGGCAACCACAACAGATTCGTGACCAATTGAGCGTGCAAGTGGCATCAATACTTCATCGATTTGTTGAGCTAATTCGCGCGTTGGCGTAAGCACTAGTGCGAGTGGCTTATGCGGCTTTGCAACTCGCCCATTTAAGTTATTGAGCAAGGCTAAACCGAAGGCCAGTGTCTTTCCAGAGCCGGTCTGTCCGCGACCTAAAATGTCGTGTCCAGCTAAAGCATCAGGCAGAGCCGCAATTTGGATTGGAAAAGGATGCGTTATTCCCTGCTTCGCAAGGGCGTTCACTAGCGGCGCAGCAATTCCTAGATCACTGAAAGTTGTCGTGATTTCAGTTAAGGGAGTTGCATCAATCAAATTAGCATCAGCTAAATTTATTGAAATGTAATTATCATCGGCGCCAAAATCAACGGCTGCGTTGGTATGCGACTTTGAAGAATGCTTGAAATCATCACGAGCATATGCGGGTGAATCATTACGCCGATCACGAACCGGACGAGTCGCACGAAAGTTTGCCGCGCGAGTATCTGGTGCTTCACTTCGAGTCTTTGGGCGGGTTGGATCAAACTTTTCAATTTTACGCGGGACAAAGTTAGGACGCCCATCATCGGTGCGCGCAACCTTTGCTTTAGCGGCTTCACGTCGAGTGGTTGGGCGAGTATCCGATGTCTTGAACTCCTTCTTTGTATATTCGCGTTTTTTAAATTCTGGCTGCTTATTAAGTGGCAGCTTTGCGAGCTCAGTTCGCTGCGCGACAAACTTCTTTGCTCGGCTTTCTGGTTTTTGCGATAGTTCGATGCGAGCTTTGCGCTCCTCCGCTGCTTCAACTGGGCGAGGCCTTGACGCAGTTTTCTCCTGGAAGCGTTGAGCACGCAGTTTGGAGCGATCAGTTAAACGAGTTTCTTTTTTCGAAACAGCAGATGGATCTGCATCTGCGTAACGACGCGTTGTAGTCGACTTACTGGTTTTTGTAGGGCCAGAAACGCCTTTACGTGCCTTCTTTTCGGCCGTGGTGTGACGCGCCTTTGGAGCTGCAACTGTGAAGGCTGCGGCCTTCTTGGCGCGCTTAGGTTTACCGATAGATGCTGCGCGACGGGCTTTTCCGGGCGCGGGAGTACGTGGTTGTAGAGACATAGAAATGCATACCAATCGAGACGACAAGCGCGTCTCGGGTGTGATCGGCGATTAATTGGCCGTCAAGGTGGTGATAAGACTCGCAAGTAGCGCTGCATTCGCGGCGCTTGGGGGTTTGATGCGGTTGCACCAACTTAACTAATTCTACCGTGGATTACGGTCCATCTTTACCATCGAATTTATCGTCTAACTCCCCAAAATTTGGGCGCGGAATACGCGGAATATCTCCCTTAGTTAAACGACGCCACAAATAAAAAGCTACGCCTGCAAAGAATGGCCATTCAAATGTATATACCCAGGCCCGCCAGTTGCCAGTTTGAGCTCGCCCAAATTCAAACCAACCTGCCCATAAGCAAAAGGGAACAGCAATAAATAGCGAAATGTTTAATAACCGTTTCTGCTTTTTAGTAACTGGTGGAGTTTGCGAATCGTTTGTCACCCATTCCGGGGGTTGAAACTCATCTTTTTCAGCCATTTTCGGCGGCAATCTCGGCATCGATATCGCGTGATTTTTTCTCTTCAGATTTAATCCAATGATAGACCGCAAAGGACATCCAGACTGTATCGATCATCATCGCCCCTGCCCACATAAATGAACCGCCTTGGCGTTGGTCATTGAGCGTGTACATATGGTCGTATAAAGATCCGGGGGCGGTGTAAATAAAGAAGCCGGTTAAGGTCTCAGGCACCATCATAAGAAAGAGCGAGATAACCGCAATTGCTGGTGAGATACGCCTATTAATTAAGTTGCGATCTAAGAGATTGAAGTAGAAGAAGTAGGGAAGCAGTAAATAAAGCGGCACCTCAACATAAGTGTGCGCCCAACTGTTATTCATAATGAATCTATGCGGTACTGGTAAGTGCACACCAATCATTAAGGCGGCATAAGTAAACCAACTAATATTTGGATGGGTAAGGGCTTTAAAGAAAGTATTCGTTGGATGAAAAGTGCTAGGCGTACCTAGAACGAGCAGAGGG
>JANLPM010000292.1:0-1834 GCA_031367265.1 Actinomycetes bacterium | reverse complement strand
CAGCCCTAAGCCACCCGACATTGCGGCCACTAACGAGTAACACGCAAGACAAACAAATGAAATTGCTCCCACTCGACGACACAAAGAGCTCTTGTGTGGGCTAGAATCCAATGACCATAGCCTATGCCGAAAATTTGTAACATGGCTGTAACAGTGCAGTTATGCCTTTTTAGCCAATAAACCTTATTCTTGCCACAGCGCAGAAGAACTCAATGTTGAGAAAGCTGCAACTGATACGGTTTTTGTATCACATGTGAATTGGGAGAAGCATGTTTAAGAATTCAGCCGAGATTTTTGCTTACATTAAAAAGGAAGACATCAAATTAGTTGATGTTCGCTTTACCGATCTTCCAGGCATTCAGCACCACTTCAATGTTCCAATCGAATCATTTGACGAGGCCGTTTTCACTGAAGGTCTCATGTTTGATGGTTCATCAATTCGTGGATTCCAATCCATTCACGAGTCAGATATGAAACTTCTGCCCGTTCCTGAATCGGCATATTTAGATCCTTATCGCAAAGAGAAAACGTTAATAATTATTTTCTCGGTTCATAATCCAATTGATAACTCACCATATAGTCGCGACCCTCGGGGCGTCGTTGCTAAGGCCGTGGACTTTATGCGCGCAGAAGGTATCGCCGATACGGCTTTCTTTGCACCTGAAGCCGAGTTCTATGTCTTTGATCGCGTTCGCTTTAAGACCGACATTAATACGGCCTACCATGAGATTGATTCATATGAAGGTGCATGGAACACGGGGATAAAAGAGGATGCCGATGGAACTCCTAACCGGGGCTACCGCACCCGCATTAAAGGTGGGTATTTCCCAGTTTCACCAACCGATCAATTCGCCGATCTGCGCGATGAAATGGTGATGCAACTTGGAAAAGTTGGTTTACTAGTTGAGCGATCACATCATGAAGTTGGCACTGCTGGACAAATGGAGATTAACTATCGTTACACCGATATTTTGCATGCCGGCGATGACATCATGAAATTTAAATATGTTGTTCGCAATACTGCTTGGCAAGGTGGTAAAACTGCAACCTTTATGCCAAAACCTCTCTTTGGTGATAACGGCTCAGGAATGCACGTTCATCAATCACTGTGGAAAGATGGCGTGCCATTATTCTTCGGTGAGGGTTACGGCGATTTGTCTGAGATGGCCCGTCACTATATTGGCGGATTACTCAAGCACGCTCCCTCATTGCTGGCATTTACTAACCCGACGGTTAACTCTTATCGCCGCTTAGTCCCAGGCTATGAAGCACCCGTAAACCTTGTCTACTCAGCGCGTAACCGCTCGGCCTGTATCCGTATCCCAATTACTGGATCTAATCCAAAGGCAAAGCGAATTGAATTCCGTTGTCCAGATCCATCATCTAATCCATATCTAGCTTTTGCTGCGATGTTAATGGCCGGCCTTGATGGAATCATTAATAAAATCGAACCACCTGCCCCAGTTGATAAAGATCTCTACGAATTAACTGGCGCCGAAGCTGCAGCTATTGCGCAGGTCCCGGGTTCCCTCGATGAAGTTCTAAATAATCTCGAGCGTGATCACGAGTTCTTGCTCAAAGGTGGCGTATTTACTAAGGATTTGATTGACACATGGATTGATTTTAAGCGCAAGCAAGAAGTCGATTATGTTCGCCTTCGTCCACATCCAGCTGAATTTGAACTGTACTTCGATATCTAAAAAGTAAGTTCTCTAGCCTAAGAAAATGGCGAGAGGTGAGAGTGGGCCAGCGTAAATGGCTCTCATCACTTCTCGCCATTTTTCATCGGTATTTGTTGCCGCATATCCCTGATGTTCGACCTAAGCTACGAATT
>JANLPM010000071.1:0-4029 GCA_031367265.1 Actinomycetes bacterium | reverse complement strand
CCACCTATGGCCGTTTGCATGAGGTGCTGCTGGAATACATTTCCCGCACCACGCGCGGCGCGGCCACCAAGCCCAACATCGCCGTCTGCCATTTCACCACTCCCGCTAACCCATATCAGCGTACTGTGCGCGCTGAGATAGATAGGCCCCAAGATTAGAGGTAAGTTAGCGATGTATCAAAATGGGAGCTATCACCAAAGAATTCATTATTTATAGGAAAGGCTTAACGCCATGTCATTAACACCAACACCTGCAGATAAGTTCACTTTCGGTCTCTGGACCGTGGGTTGGCAAGCCCGTGACCCTTTTGGTGATGCAACGCGGGGCGCTTTAGATCCTGTCCGTTCCGTCAATGAGCTAGCAGCGCGTGGTGCCCACGGCGTGACTTTCCATGATGATGATTTGATTCCCTTTGGAAGTGATGAAGGTGCGCGCCGAATGCATATTGATCGATTTAAGAAAGCGCTCGCAGAAACTGGAATGAAAGTTCCGATGGCGACAACAAATCTATTTACCCATCCAGTTTTTAAAGATGGCGCATTTACATCCAACGATAAAGATATTCGTCGCTTTGCACTCCGCAAAGTGATGAAAAATATTGAACTCGCAGTAGAACTTGGTGCCAAAACTTATGTCTGTTGGGGTGGGCGCGAAGGCGCCGAATCCGATGGCGCAAAAGATGCCTATATTGCACTCGATCGTTTCCGTGAAGCTTTCAATACTCTGGGCGAGTTCGTAACCGATAATGGTTATGACATTAAGTTTGCAATCGAACCTAAACCCAACGAACCACGCGGCGATATTTTCTTGCCAACTATTGGGCATGCTTTAGCTTTTATTTATACTCTCGATCGTCCAGAGCTGGTTGGTCTAAACCCAGAGGTTGGCCACGAACAAATGGCTGGGCTTAACTTTGTCCACGGGATTGCACAAGCTTTGTGGCAGAAGAAGCTCTATCACATCGATTTAAATGGCCAGCATGGTCCAAAGTTTGACCAAGACTTAGTCTTTGGTCACGGAGATCTTAAGTCAGCATTCTTCCTCGTTGATTTACTTGAGCGTTATAAGTACGACGGACCAAAGCACTTTGATTACAAGCCGGCACGTACTGAGAGCGACAAGGGCGTTTGGGAGTCGGCAACGGCAAATATGCGCACGTACTTAGTGCTTAAAGAGCGGGCCGCAGCTTTCCGGGCTGATCCAAGAGTTATCGCAGCAATGGCCGAATCAAATATTCCAGAATTATCTGAATCAACGTTGGCAACAGGTGAGACGTGGAGAGATCTTGCCAAAGACTCCTTCGAAGTCGAATCCGCGGGAGCACGAGGATATGGCTATGAGGCTATAGATCAGTTGGCAATCGAGCACTTAATGGGAGTTTGAGTAAAAACTAATTAGAGATAGTTCCACGACGAGAAATTGCATCCACCCCTGCCGAAACTAACAAGACCGCCCCTGTAACCAGGAATTGAATTCCCGCACCGTAGCCAAGTAGACCCATGCCATTATCAATAACGGCAACTACTAGGCCACCAAGAATTGCATCGCGCATTTTTCCTTTGCCACCAAATAGTGAAGTACCACCGATGACTGCCGCACCAACGGCATATAGCAAAGTTGAACTTCCACCCGTCGATGGAGAAATAGAGTTCATTCGAGAGGCGAAAAACATTCCTGCAATCGCTGCCAACGATGAACAGATGACGAATGAAGCCGTGCGCACGCGCTTTACATTAATTCCTGCGCGTCGAGCAGCTTCAGCATTTCCACCAACAGCGTACAAGTGGCGACCAAAAGGCGTACTGCCCAAAACAAAAGTTCCGGCAATTAGAATTGCTAAAATAATCGGCGCCACAATTGGAATTCCACGCGTGCTAATAAGCGGGGGATTGCCGCGTTCGCGATTTAAAACATAGACTGCCGCGCCAGTAATTGCGAGTAAACCAATAGTCTTAATGAGCCATAAGTTTAAGAGTTCGGCTTTAAGTCCCGCCTTGCGACGAGAGTTAATTCGGTTAAGACCAACTAGAACGTAAACGGCCCCAAGGACAATGAATAAAATCCAACCTTGTGCCGGGGTTAAATTACTATTTTCAACGGCTAAAATCGTTTTATTAGAGATAGGAATCGTTCCACCTTCACCGGCAAGTAAAAGTAAAATTCCTTGGAAAGCTAAGAATGCCGACAGCGTGACTACGAAAGATGGAATTCCAACACGGGACACTAGCGTTCCCATAATAAGACCGAGTAAACCACCAATAGCAATTGAGATGAGTAGGGCGAAGTACCAAGGCACCCCATGATTTGTCACAAGTAAAACTAAGACCGCACCACAGACACCTGAGGCGTAACCCGCAGATAAATCGATTTCCCCTAGCAAAAGCACGAAAACCAAACCCATTGCAATCACAATGACTGGTGCTGCTTGAGTCAGTAAATTAGCAAAATTTCGATTAGTAAAAAAGAACTCGGACATAACCCCGAAAATCGCGCACAGTGCAACTAAACCTAAAACTGCGGGCAGAGATCCGATATCACCAACTTTGATACGACTCCAATAATTAGCGGCGGCGCCACTGAGCGTTTCCTTCTCAAGGAGAGTGTCGGTGCTCATAGTGCAACTCCAGACTTGCCAGTAGTTATCAATTCAATTACCTGATTTGTTGTCACGTCTTTTTTCTTCACATGTCCGACCATGCTGCCCAAATACAAAGTAACAATATTGTCAGCAACTTGGAAAACATCGTTGAGATTGTGGCTAATCAAAATTACCGCTAAACCATTATCAGCTAAGCGGCGTACTAAATGAAGAACTTGTTCGGTCTGAGCAACACCTAATGCCGCAGTTGGCTCATCCAAAATTACTACTTTGCTATTCCATAAGACCGAGCGAGCAATTGCGACAGTTTGGCGCTGACCACCAGAGAGTGAAGAAACCGTTTGACGAATAGATTTTACAGTTCTAACGCTCAAGCCATCGAGAGTTTTTCGGGCGAGCGACTCCATATTTGATTCATTAAGAATAAATCCTTTCTTAACTTCGCGGCCCAGGAACATATTGTGAACGATGTCCAAGTTATCGCAAAGCGCTAAATCCTGATAAACAACTTCTATTCCAAGGGCTGAGGCATCACGAGGACCAGTTACTTCAACCTGCTTACCTTCAAAGAAAAATTCGCCGTCTTCGGCTTGGTAAATACCGGCAATGCACTTAATAAGCGTACTTTTTCCGGCACCGTTGTCTCCAACTAAGGCAGTAACTTGCCCAGCGTAAGCATCGAAATCGACGTTCTTTAAAACATGGACCGGCCCAAAGGACTTATTGACTCCACGCAGTGAAAGAATTGGTTCGCTCATCTTTTCCTTCCCAAGATTCATCTCTTCATTATGGTTTAAAAGCTGGGCCAATCAAAGCAATTCCGGTCCGAGGTTTCCCTCGAACCGGAATCACTTCATGATTAAAGTGGAGTATCTAAAGAATTAGATACCGTTCTTCTTACATACGGCCTCAGTTGCAATCTTGCAAACTGCTGCACGTGTTTGGAAGCCATCAGCGATAACAACCTTAACGTTAGCCTTTGTGATTCCAACTGGTACTAGAAGTACTGAAGGAACATCACGAACGCCATCGTTAGTCTTGCCAGTTGCATTTGAAACAGCAGTGCCCTTGATCAATGCGATCGCGAGAGCTGCAGCGCCGTTTGCTTCTTGCTTAACTGCCTTATAGACAGTGTTTGAAAGGTCACCAGTAAGAATTGCTGCAAGTCCATCTGCAGTTGCATCCTGGCCTGAAACACAGACCTTTCCATTGAGCTTATTCTTCTTAAGAATTGCAACAGCTGCTAATCCAAGACCTTCGTTAGCTGATACAACTGCATCAAGCTTTCCGCCTGCCTTTGTCAACTGTTGTTCGAAGATTGCTCCACCCTTAGCGTTATCCCAGTCTGGGACAGCCTTGTCATCGACAAGTGTGTAAGCCTTAGAAGTAATCATCGGGCGAAGAACTGAGTCATAGCCCTGCTTGAATAA